>NZ_CBFHAZ010000125.1:0-16207 GCF_965653655.1 Pseudomonas onubensis
GTGTATCAGTGACAGATGAATTGACTGACCCACCGCATTCGCGAGCAAGCCCGCTCCCACATTTAGACTGCGTTGAGTCAGGTAGACAGGCTTTTGCCTTGCACTTGATCTGGCTCTTGCTTCAACCACTCAGGTCGGCTTTCAGGCCGCCGTGCTGTAGATCTTGATCTGAGGCGCCCCGTTAACCACGATGGCCGAACGCAGGCTTCAATCCGTGGGTAACCCGGCAGGACGCCGGGTTAGCCGCGCGGGGCCAAGGATGGCCCATCGCGGCGGCCCACGGATTCAAGCCTTCGTTCTGGCACACCGAGCCCAAGCGAGGTGCCGAGTGGTGGGGCACAGACCTTTTGGTTACTTTTGGCTGGGCCGGCATTCCGGGCGTTTGCCAAAAGTGACCCGCCGTAAGGGCGGAACCCTAAGTAGCCGTGACCGCAGCAACGGATATGTACTCCCCCACCCCAGACGCCGATATTTGCGTAGATGCCTATGACCCTCACAGGCAAACCAGTCCCACAAAAGCCAGCCTCTACAGCCATTCTTGCAGCGACGTTCTGTCACTGTTACCAGATCTGAAATGATGCATCTCACCAATTACCCTTTCTCAAAACGAGAAGGCGCTTTATCCTTGCCGCAACACACTGAAACGTTTCACGCCTGCGGTCGATCCCATCTTGCCGAATATTCCCTGCCTAAAAGACAGCGCTGTCTTAAACCGACTAGCGCGTGGGATTCAATCGCCCGCCTGTGGATAACCGAGTTATCCCCAGAAAAACCCAAATTAACGCTGAACCAAGCCCGCGCCGAATCGTCATCTACAGTGAAGCACGGGGTTACATAATTCCAACGTCACGGAGAAACACACTATGAGCACTGATGGTGCCTCAAGCCCAAGCCGCCTGCTGCCCAGGCTGCTAGGCGTCTTGCTGCTGATCATGGGGCTGGCCTTGCTGGCTGGCGGCGTCAAGCTGAGCATGCTCGGCGGGTCGCTGTACTACCTGCTGGCCGGTATCGGCATCGCCCTCACCGGCGTATTGCTGCTGGCTACCCGCCGCGCTGCGCTGGGCCTGTACGCACTGGTGCTGTTCGCCAGTACCGTGTGGGCACTGTGGGAAGTCGGCCTGGACTGGTGGCAATTGGTGCCGCGCCTGGCCCTGCTGTTCGCCTTGGGCATCGTCTTGCTGCTGCCGTGGTTTCGCCGTCCGTTGCTGCGTGGCCAACCCGCGCCGCTGGGCACTGGTGCGCTGAGCGTAGCCGTGGTGCTGGCGGGCGCTGCCGCCCTGGCCAGCCAATTCACCAACCCGGGTGAAATGGTCAAGACCGGCCAACTGGACCGCGACGCCGCGCCAGGCATGGCCAGCGCTGCACCGGCCCAGGCCGATGGCGACTGGAACTCTTATGGCCGCTCGGCCTTCGGTGATCGTTACTCGCCATTGGCGCAAATCACCCCGGAAAACGCCCACAAGCTGGTGCCGGCGTGGACCTATCGCACCGGTGACATCCCCGGCCCAGGCGATCCCGGTGAAACCACCGCAGAAAACACCCCGCTGAAAGTCAACGGCATGCTCTACGTGTGCACGCCGCACAGCCAGGTGATTGCCCTGGACCCGGACACCGGCAAGGAAATCTGGCGTTTCGACCCGAAGATCAGCAGCGAAGGTGCTGCCAACTTCAAGGGTTGGGCGCACATGACCTGCCGTGGTGTGTCGTATCACGATGACGCCGCCTACGCTTCCGAACAGAGCCCGACCGGCAGCGCCAGCCCGGCTGCGGCACCGAATGCCTGCCCGAAACGCATCTTCGTGCCCACTGCCGACACCCGTCTGATCGCCCTGAACGCCGACACCGGCAAGATGTGCGAAGACTTCGGTGACAAAGGCCAGGTCGACCTGCGCGCCAACATCGGCAGCTTCGCCCCAGGCGGTTACTACTCCACCTCGCCACCGGCCGTGACCAAAAACCTGGTCGTGATCGGCGGCCACGTGACCGACAACGTCTCCACCGACGAGCCTAGCGGCGTGATCCGCGCGTTCGACGTACACACCGGCAAGCTGGTGTGGAACTGGGACAGCGGCAACCCGGACGACACCACCCCGTTGGCCGAGGGCAAGACCTACACCCGCAACTCGCCGAACATGTGGTCCATGTTCAGCGTCGATGAAAAACTCGGCATGCTCTACCTGCCGATGGGCAACCAGATGCCAGACCAATACGGCGGCGACCGTACCGAAGACTCGGAAAAATACAGCGCCGGCCTGACCGCTCTGGACATCGACAGCGGCCACGTGAAGTGGACCTTCCAGTTCACTCACCATGACCTGTGGGACATGGACGTGGGCGGCCAGCCTTCGCTGATCGACATCAAGACCGCTGACGGCGTCAAGCAAGCGGTAATGGCCTCGACCAAGCAAGGCAGCATCTACGTGCTGGACCGCAGCAACGGCAAGCCGGTGGTGCCGATCAACGAAATCCCTGTACCGCAGGGCGCAGTGGCCGGTGATCACACCTCGCCGACCCAACCGAAGTCCGACCTGAACTTCATGCCGCCGCCGTTGAAAGAACGCGACATGTGGGGCGTGACCCCGTTCGACCAAATGCTGTGCCGGATTGATTTCAAATCCATGCGCTACGACGGTCCGTTCACTCCGCCGTCGCTGCAAGGTTCGATCGTTTACCCAGGCAACTTCGGCGTGTTCGACTGGGGCGGCATTTCCGTCGACCCGGTTCGCCAGATTGCTTTCGTGAACCCGAGCTACATGGCGTTCAAATCGAAACTGATCCCGGCGGCCGACATTGCCAAGCAAGGCCCACGCGTCAGCGAAACCGAAGGTGTGCAGCCGAACAAAGGCGCGCCGTATGGCGTGATCCTCGAAGCACTGCTGTCACCTCTGGGCCTGCCGTGCCAGGCGCCGGCGTGGGGTTATGTGGCGGCGGTCGATCTGACCAACCACCAGACCATCTGGATGCACAAGAACGGCACCGTGCGTGACAGCTCGCCGGTCCCGATCCCGCTGACCATGGGCGTGCCTAGCCTGGGCGGTACATTCACCACCGCCGGCGGCGTCGCGTTCCTCAGCGGCACCCTCGACCAGTACCTGCGTGCCTATGACGTGAAAAACGGCAAGCAGCTGTGGGAAGGCCGCCTGCCTGCAGGCGCGCAAACCACACCGATGACCTACACCGGCAAGGACGGCAAGCAATACGTGCTGGTCATGGCCGGCGGTCACGGCTCGCTGGGCACCAAGCAGGGTGACTATGTGATGGCGTTCAAACTGCCGGATTAAGCTGAACCGGCGGTAAAACAAAGGCGGCTACCTTCACGGGTAGCCGCCTTTTTTGTGCCCTGTGAAAATCCAATGTGGGAGCGGGCTTGCTCGCGAATACGGTCTTTCAGCTAATTCATCGTGTGACTGACACACCGCATTCGCGAGCAAGCCCGCTCCCACATTTTGACCGAGCACAACTTCAACATTCAGGTGGTCTGTCCAACCCGCTATCGCAGGAATGCCTGGAGATCAGGCCTTACAAAGCCACCCGCTCGCGCCGCATCCACATCTCAAACGCCATCGCATTCAACGGCCGACTGATCAGATACCCCTGCGCCGTGTCGCACTTCCACTGCCTGAGCAACTTCAAGCTGGGCTCGAACTCCACGCCCTCCGCCACCACCTTGAGCCCCAGGTTGTGGCTCATTTCAATGGTCGAACGCACGATCACACCGTCGCCACTGGCGCTGTCGAGGTTGCGGATAAACGACTGGTCGATCTTCAGTTCCTGCACCGGCAAACGCTGCAATTGCGCCAGCGATGAATAGCCGGTGCCGAAGTCATCCACCGACAGGCTGATGCCGCAGCCACGCAGTTGTTCCAGCACGCTGAGCGCCTGCTGCGGGTTGTGCATGATCGCGCTTTCGGTGATCTCGAAAATCAGCTGTTCAGCCGCGACCTTGTATTGCATCAACAAGGCAGTGACGCGGATGGCCAAGTCATCATCAGCCAAATCATCCACCGAAATATTCACCGAGAGTTGCAGGTGCAAACCGCGCTGCGACCACTCGGCCATTTGCCGGATCGCCTCCTCGATTGCCCACAAAGTCAGGCTGCCCATGCTGCCGGTACGCTCGGCCAGCGGGATAAATTCGGTGGGCGACACCTGCCCAAGGGTCGGATGCTGCCAGCGCAGCAAGGCTTCAGCCTGGCGTACATGGCCGTGCTTGAGGTCGAGCTTGGGCTGGTAACACAAGAACAATTCACCCTCGACCACCGCCCGGCGCAGGTCGCGAATCAAGGTGATCTGGCGCTGGTGTGCAAGGTCGCGGTCTTGCTGATAGATCTGCAAATGCCCCGGCAGGCTCGCTGCATCATGCCGGGCAATGGCCGCGCGGCTGATCAACTCTTCGACCTGCTGGCCGTCGGTGGGGTAGGCGGCGATGCCGATGCTGACTTCATGGCGCACCTCATCATTGCCGATGCGCTGGGGTTCGGTGAGCAGCCCGTAAAGGCGATCAGCACGGGCCACGGCGCGGTCGATCTCGGTGTTTTCCAGCAACAGCAAAAACTCACTGCCGGCGATGCGCGCCGCGGTGTCGCTGGCCAGCAGGCTCATGGACAAGCAGCGGCTGGCTTCACGCAGCATTTCTTCGACGCCCTGAGGGCCGAAGCCTTCGTTGATCACCCGGTAGTTTTCGATCCCCAGGTACAGCAACACCACCGGCCGCCGCGCACTGATCGCACTGCCCAGACGCTCCATGGCCAGGGCGCGGTTGGGCAACCCGGTGAGCGGATCATGCAGAGCGTTATGCGCCAGTTGCCGCTCGCGCACAGCGATGCCGCTTTGCATGGCGTTGAAAGCACGGGCCAGCAAGCCAAATTCATCATGGCTGCGCACTCGCACCGGCGTGCGGTAGTCACCGGCACCAATGCGTTCAGCGGCCTCGACCAAGGCATTGAGCGGGCGCGATACACGCCTCGCCAAAAACAAAGCGGCCACCAGCGACACCAGCAGCACCGCCAGGGCGATCCCGAGGAACTGCCGGTCCAGCGGCGCAAAGGATTCCAGCGCATGGTCCAGCGGGCTTTGCAGCAACACGCGTACTTGATCGCCATCGCCGGTGTTGGCCAGCGGCAGCACCTGGCTCAGCACACGTTGCCCGTGAAACACATGGATCTGCGCCTCAGGGTTGGGGTGGCTGTCGCGCATCAGGCTGATGACGGTGTCTTGATAGGCCTCAGGCTGGGTGCTGAACAACTGGCCGACGCGGCCGTCTTGCTCACTGAGGAACGACACTTCAAGGTTGCTCATGGAGCGCAATTCATTGGCGAACAACTTGTCCATGGGAAAACCCATGACCACACGGGCGATGGGCTCCGGGTCGAGCACTTCGTCCTGCACCAGTAAATAGGGCTGGCCGTCCATGGCGACGATAAGCATTTGCTGGCCACTGCGCCGCGCATGACGCAGGGCTGCCTCATAGGGAAACAGCGTGCCCTGTACCAACACCGGCAAGGTGCTGACCATCACCTTGCTATCCAGGCCGAGCACAAACACCTCGGTGGAGTGGATACCGGTGCCATGCCGGCGCAATGCAGTCAGGATCGAATCGGCCTTGGCGTCGATCACCGCTTGTTTGAAAGGACCGTCCATGGTCAGCCAGTCCAACCCGTATTGCAGGCGGCGCCCGCGCAGGTCCAACAGCCGCTCAAAGACCTGGATGCCCGTGCTGAGCTGAACCTGGGCCTGGTTTTCCACAGCGCGGGTGGTGGCAGCCTTGACCGCAAAGTAAGTGGCCGCCACCACCACCAGCAGCAACAGCGCCAGCACCCCGGCGATGCGTGTCTGGAAGGTGTGACGCCACTGCATGGCCGAACCCTGCGGCCGCGCTCGCCTCTCTGTGCCACTGCGTCCTTTTGTCATACGCATCCTTGGCGACGGCTGACCTGGCGTCAAAAAATTCCAGTGTGTGTGTTGGAAAGTGGGTGGTTGAAGATTAGCTGGGACTTTGAATAAGTAAACCCAATGAAAGATGAAAGCAGACTGTCATATTATTGGCGACGTCGCGTTGACTTTAAGCCTAAAAATCATACAAACCAATACGCACTTTCCGGCACTTTCAGTCCAATAGCGCTCATGGTCTTATTATAAAAATAATGAAAATATCGACTTTCTTTTTTTCAAGGACGTTGCAATGCGCTATTTGAAGATCACGGCTCAGGACGATTACGACAACAACGTAATTGACGCGGTTTACATGGAGTTTTTTGATGGCGTCAACCCTAAAGCCGTCGCTGAAGCGCTAGTCATGAATACGCCGGAACACGACCATGGAAGTTTAAAGTGGGTGCTGGCCGATGACATTAATGGTAACGGCGTTAACAATAGCGTCGATGCTGCTTTGGCCCGAGCCCTGGCCAAATGTTTTCTCCAGTTCAAGTGGTGGAAGATTGATCGCCCGTTTAACCGCTACCTTGAAATTTTTACCGAAGACCTTGACCTGGATGGCAAACCCGACCTGGTACGGCTGAGATTTCACGAAGGCGATGGGGCACCGACTGACGCCACCGTGGTCAATGCCGCCGCGTGTGTATTTCTCAATGACCCCGCCGATCGCTATATCACGCTCAACGCGAAGATCGATGGAAACTTAAAAACCGAGGTTTGGAAAACAACGCACGTAGTCGATATGTCGCGCCTCTTTCTAAAGTGCCGCTGGGATAATATTCGAGTCATAAAGCCCTGTTCATCGATCACTACCAACGTGTAATCAATAGCACTTCCCGGCCAGAGTGTGTCTCTGCTCTCGCACACTCACCGCGTACGCCAACAGTCGGCGCGACAGACGTTACAGCCACTACGCCTGTTGCGCCGTGAAAGGGCAAACTTGTCAGCTCCGACGTTCATTATTACTTTCAAATACCCGCTACGCTTGCGGGTTCATGACGCCGCTTAAGGGCAAATCAGCCCACGGCCCGCGCGCATAAAGTCCCCCCAACGGCGCACCAGGTAGTTGTGTTCATCCATCACCGAGTTCCACACCGCGATGTGCCCCATGCGTTGCTCGTAGGAGCCGCCATCGCGCACGTCACCGATGTCGATCAACGGCAAACCATCGCTGCCTGGCAACTCCTCGCGGGCCGGCAGGCCGGCGTACCAGTAATCCCACTCGGCGCTGCTCAAATGGTCGCGGGTGCGCGCCGGGTTGCCGATGTAGTAACCCTGACGCGCCATCACCGCGCCCGGCCACCCGGACAACCACCAATTGAGATAGGCATACGCCGCCTCCAGCACCGGGCCCCGGGCATGGCGTGACAATGACAAGCCGCCAAACCAGGCGCGATAACCTTCCCGCGGCACCGCCAGCCGGTACTTCACACCCGCACGGTGCAAGCGCATCAAGGTCGGCGACCACAGGCTCTGGATATCGATGCTCGGGCTGAGCATCAACTGCGCGGCTTCTTCATCATCGGACCAGAACGCGGCGAAGTGCCCTTCCTTTTGCTTGCGCACCAGGATGTCGGCCAGCACATCGATCTCTTCGATGCTCATGTTGCCGATGTCCTTGAACTGCGCCAGCCCCGCGCCTTGCACGGCCAGCGCCGCATCCAGCGCGCCAATCGCCGCGTCGCTTTGCAACGCGGTACGCGCGCGCCAGGCCGGGTCGAGCAGCCAGCCCCAGCTTTCATTGCCGTGGCTGAAGCCGTCGGGCAAACGCTCGGGGCGGTAGGCAAAACTGTCGGCGTTGTGGGTCAGCGGCAGCATGCTGATGCGTTCGGTCACTGTGCTGCCGAGGCTGCCGTCGTGCTGCACGAACAAGCGCTCACTGGGCACGCTGCCGCTGCCCAGGCGGTCGCTGGCCGAGAGCCGGCCGCGCTTGGGCAGGTCGTTGATCTCATGCCACAACGCAATACGCCGAGTGTCGATGGGCTGGATCGCCCGCGCCGGCCACACGAAGTCGACGTTGTGAAACCACTGGTCGTACAGGTCGTAACTCTCGGGTTGCATCACCGCAATGCGCTGGGCCTGCGCCACATCGTGCACCTGGTACACCAGGCGAATGCCCAGCTCCTGCTCGGCGCGCACGCGCAGGCATTCCAGCAAGGTCACGGAAGTACCGAGGACACGCAGTGTGATCATGCCGCAAACCGCCGTGAGAACACTTCAAAGGAGCGCCGCAACAGCGCCGGGTCGAGGCCACGCAGGATAAACACCAGGCGCGACTGACGATCGGAGCCTGGCCATGCTGGCAAATGCACCGGTGCATGCAGGCAATGCTGCACGCCATGAATAACGATGGGGGCCGAGCTTGCGTTCACGTTAAGCAGTCCTTTGACGCGAAGGATTCGTTCGCCGTGGCATCTTAACAGCATCGACAACCACACCCCGAAGCCCACCCAGTCCAACGGCTGCTCGAAGGTCAGGCAGCAGACTTGCGCAGCACCGTGGCTCGCCGTGGTGGTGCGGTGCAGTTGCCAGCGGCTGACTTCAACCGCCGGCTCTGCACTGCGCAAACCTTCGCCGAGCAGCAGTTGGTCGCCGCTGTGGATCTCGTGAGTATTGAGGATAGGCGTGCCAGTGTTGAGCGCCTGCAAATGCGTGCGCAGTGAGTCGCTGTCGCCCGCCAGATCAGTCTTGCTCAACAGCAGCCTGTCCGCCGCCGCCACCTGGGCCAGCCACTCCGGGTGCAGGCGTTCCTGCAGCTCGGCGTGGCTGGCATCGACCAAAGTAATCACCAGGCCGATATGAAAACGCCCGCGCAGTTGCACGTCGTTGTTCAAGGTGGCGAGGATTGGCGCCGGGTCGGCCAGGCCGGTAGTCTCGAGGATCACACGCTTGAACGCCGGTATCTCACCGCGTTCACGGCGTTGCAACAGGCCGAGCAACGCATCTTTCAACTCGCCGCGAATCGAGCAACACACGCAGCCGCTGGGCAGCAGCACGGTGTCTGGCGCGACTTCTTCCACCAACAGATGGTCGATGCCGATATCGCCGAATTCATTGATCAACAGCGCGGTATCACCCAGGCTTTCGCCTTGCAGCAAACGCTTGAGCAAGGTGGTTTTGCCACTGCCGAGGAAGCCGGTGATGACATTAAGGGCAATGCTCATGACGACTCCAGATGATCGAGCAAACGCGGGTCAAGCGGGTCCAGCGGGCGCCCGAGCATGCTCTGCGCCGCCTGCCAGAGTTGATCCAGGCCACTCGCCAAAGCCTGCTTGCCGGTAGCGCCCAACAGCAAATAGGACGCGCCCTGAAAGTCTTCAACCTTGAGCCGGAACACCGCCAGCACCTGATTGATCGCCGCAATGCGCCGCAGGCGTTCGCGGCGCCTGGGCAGCTCATCGCCCAAGGGGTCGCTCCAGTGCAGGTCTTCACCGAGCAAGCCACAGAGTCCGCACATGCTTACACCCCACTCATGGCATGACATCGCCGCAGTTCGGGCCAAGGGTCTGGCCGACAAACAGGTTGCCACCCGGCTCGCTGGCGAGCAGCACGGCGGTCGGCGCCACTTCATCGGCCAGGCCGAAGCGGCCCAGGGGCAACTCGGCGGCTTTGGCACGCTTCCAGTCTGCGCTGATGCCGCCCACCAACGGCGTCTCAATCGGGCCGGGCGCGATGGCATTGACCAGCACGTTGTCCTTTGCCACTTCCAGTGCCAGGGATTTGGTGAAGCCGATCACGCCGGCCTTGGCCGCTGCATAGTGGGTCAACTCAGCGCCGCCCTTGATACCCAGTTGCGAGGCGACATTGATGATGCGGCCCCAGCGCTGCGCGAGCATGTGTGGCAAGGCGCGCTGGCTGGCAACGAACACACTGGTGAGGTCGACGCGCAGCATGTCGTTCCACATCTCGATGGAGAGGTCGACACAACGCGCCTGGGTGAGCATGCCAGCGTTGTTGACCAGAATATCAATGCCGCCGAAGTGCTCGACGCAGCGGTCGACGCTGGCCTGGGCGCCTTCGACAGTGCCGACATCGGCCAGGCACTCGACCACCTCGGCGCCGAGGTTGCGGCAGGTGATCGCGGTTTCGGCGAGGCCGGCGGCGTTGCGGTCGGCCAGCAGCAAGCGCGCGCCTTCGCCAGCGTAGGCACGGGCGATGGCGGCACCGATGCCGCTGCCGGCGCCGGTGACTACGGCACGACGGTTAACGAGTTGGGACATACAAGTCTCCTTGGACAAACACAGTTCCAATGTGGGAGCGGGCTTGCTCGCGAATACGGTGGGTCAGTAACAAATGCATCGACTGACACGACGCATTCGCGAGCAAGCCCGCTCCCACACTTGGATTGGATGCATTCAGTCAGGCCAACGAACGGTCAAGCCGCCGTCGATAACGATGCTTTGGCCAGTCAAATAGCTCGACGCCTCACTGGTCAAAAACTGCACCAGCGACGCCACTTCATCCGCCCGCCCTACCCGCCCCAACGGAATCGCCCGCGCGGCCCTGGCCAAGCCTTGCGGCCCCAAAGAGTTCTTCACATCCAACGACTGCGGCGTCTCGATCAACCCCGGAATCACCGCATTGCAACGAATCCCCAAGCCCGCCAACTCCACCGCCAACGAGCGGCACAACCCCGGCACACCTGCCTTCGCCGCCGCGTAGTGACTGTGCTCCTGCCAGCCGTACACGCCACCAGCAATTGACGAAATTGCCACCAGCGCGCCGCCTTCTTTCATGTGCCGGCTGGCAGCGCGGAAGGTGCGCATCACCCCCGTCAGGTCGACATTGAGCATCTCGTCCCACAGTTCATCGGTCATCTCCAGCAACGGCGCGCGACGCAGCAAACCGGCGTTGGCCACGGCGTAATCGAGGCGGCCGAAGTGCTGTACGGCGGCCTCGGCCAGGGCGTCGACCGAGGCACTATTGCCCACGTCCAGCGCCAGCATCAGGCATTCGCCGCCGGCTTCTTTGACCAGGGCCGCGGTGGTATGCGGGTCATGGGGATCGGCCGGGTAATACCCGCCGACCACCGCCACGCCACTGCGCGCATACGCCACGGCGAGGGCTTGGCCGATGCCGCTGGCGGCACCGGTAATCAAGGCAACTTTACGGCTCATCTAACACTCCTTACTGAACGGTTTCCGGGCGCACATGGCGTGCGGCAAACATCAGCGCGCCGGACAAGAAGCACGGCAGCGCGCCGAACCACAGCGCGGCGGTCTGCCAGTCACTGCCGGCGGACAACACCTGGGTGGCGCCAAACCCTGCGACCACTGCACCAATCGGCCCCATGGCATGGATGATCGCGCCGCCGGTGGCGCGGATGCTGGTCGGGAAGCTCTCGCTGATAAAAAACAGCGCAGCCGAGTACGGCCCGATCAGGAAGAACAGGCCCAGGCTGTAAAGCCCGACCACCATCGGCATATTGCTGGGGCCGAACAGCATCCCGGCAAATGCCAGCCCGCCAAGCATCCAGCCCAGGCCGATGACATTGCGACGGCCGATCTTGTCGCCCATCCAGCCGTGGGTCAGGTAACCGCAGTAGCCCACCAGGTTGGACAGCACGAGGATGATCAGGGAGTTCTCGAAGGAGATGTGGTGCACGCTGACGATCACCGAAGTGCCCAGCACGCTGAACACCTGGATCGCTGCCCAGTTGAGCAACAGTGCGGCGCCGATGACCAATGTGGCGCGACGCGCCGGGCCACGGAAGGCGGCTTTAAGGCCGGCCTTGCTGTGTTCGTCGTAGTCGACGCCGTAGGTCACGGCGACGTTTTGCGCTTCTTTTACCGCGCCGCTTTTACGCAGTTCGCTGATGCGCTGATGGATCTGGAACTGCGGACTCTCCTTGAGCTTGCGCGCCATGATCGCGATCACGATGGCCGGGATCGCTGCAAAGATGAAGCAACCCTGCCAGCCGATAATCGGCAGCAACAGCGCAGTCAACCCGGCGGCGATCAACGCACCCACCGGCCAACCGCCCTGCACCAGGCTGTAGATAAACCCACGGCGCTTGGTCAGTCGCGGGTCTTCAGAGGCGCCATACAACTCGCTCAGGTAGGTGGCGTTGACAGTCTCCTCGGCATACCCCAGGCCACCCAGCGAACGAATCAGAATCAGCGGCGACTTGCCCCACGCCCCGCCAATCGCGGTAAGTGCCGAGCACAGTGCGGAGCCGGCCACGGTAAAAATAATGCCTTTGCGCCGGCCCAACCTGTCGACAACCGGGCCAATCGCAAAGGCAACCACCGCCGTACCCACCGCCACCCAGGTCGCGATTTCAGCTTGCTCCACTTCACCCCAGCCAAAGTGCCGGCCGATCTCCGGCAGCAAGGTGCCGAAGAGGATGAAGTCATACACCGCAAACACCCAGGCGAAAAACGCGATCCAGGTGGCAAAACGCACTTCCTGGGACGTCAGTTGCCGGGGTTTCCAGCCAGTCAGGTCAAGCTTGTTGTAGATGGACATAAATCGCGCCTCGCAGGGTTGGGGGCAAATGCCGACTAGCCAAGGTGGAACCTGAACCTGTGGCGAGGGAGCTTGCTCCCGCTGGGGCCCGAAGGGGCCCTAAAAACGGGACTGCTCCGCAGTCCAGCGGGAGCAAGCTCCCTCGCCACAGGTAACGGATGACTCAGATCAGGTACGCGGTTGGCGGCGGATAAAGTCGTCGGCGATTTCGTCGAAGGTGACGAAGCGCACGCCGGCATGGCTCTGGATGTGTTCGATCAGGCGCTCGAGCATCAACAGCACTTGCGGGCGGCCGGATACATCGGGGTGAATGGTCATGGTGAACACCGCGTGTTCGTGTTCGCGGTAAACCCAGTCGAACTGGTCACGCCACATTTCTTCCAGGTGGCGCGGGTTGACGAAGCCGTGGCTGTTGGGGGCTTTTTTGATGAACATCATCGGCGGCAGGTCGTCGAGGTACCAGTTGGCCGGGATTTCCACCAGGTCGGTTTCTTCGCCGCGCACCAAGGGTTTCATCCAGGTGTCGGGGTGCTGGCTGTAGTCGATCTTGGTCCAGCTGTCGCCCTTGCGCACGTAGTAGGGGTGGAAGTCGTTGTGCATCAGGCTGTGGTCGTACTTGATGCCTTTTTTCAGCAGCAGCTCATTGGTGACCTTGCTGAATTCCCACCAGGGCGCGACATAGCCGGTCGGGCGCTTGCCGGTGACCTGGGTGATCAGTTCGATGGATTTATCGAGGACGATTTCTTCCTGCTCGGCGGTCATCGCAATCGGGTTTTCGTGGCTGTAGCCGTGCACGCCGATTTCATGACCGGCGTCGGCCACGGCCTTCATCTGCTCGGGAAAGGTTTCCATCGAGTGCCCTGGAATAAACCAGGTGGTGCGCAGGCCGTAGCGCTCGAACAGTTTGAGCAGGCGCGGCGCGCCGATTTCACCGGCGAACAGCCCGCGGGAGATGTCGTCCGGCGAGTCTTCACCGCCATAGGAACCGAGCCAGCCGGCGACGGCGTCAACGTCGACGCCAAATGCACAGAGAATGTCTTTAGCCATGGTGTGTCTCCTTAAAAATCCAGGGTGGTTTCGACCGCCAACGCGGTCCTGAGCAGCCGTGCGTCTTCGCCATTGGGGGCGCTGAGCAGCAGGCCGGTGGGTAAACCCAGGACATCACGGCCGCTGGGCAGGCTGACGCCGGGCATGTCGAGCAAACTGCCGGGCATGGTCAGGCGCAGGGTGGCGAGGTTGGTTTTGACGAACAGGTCGTCATCGGCTTCCAGCGGTGCCAGGGCCGGGGCCACGTGGGCGACCGTCGGGGTGATCAAAAAGGCGCCGTCGAGTTCGTCAACCAACTGGTATTGCAAGCGGCGGCGCGCGTCGATCAGGTGCAGCAGTTGGCTGGCGGGCAGTGCGCGCGCGGCCTCCAGGCGACGGCGTACACGCGGGTCGAGTTGCTCGGCATCGCTGCTGTCCAACAGGTTTTCGTGCAGGGCGAAGGCTTCGAACGCGCCGAGCCAGCCATCCTGCTTGATCAGGTTGAGGGTGGCCTGGAAGGTGGCTGATGCGCGTACTTCGATCAACGCGCCGGCGGCCTTGAGCTGGTCCACTGCGCGCAGCAGGTTATTGCGCACGGCGGGCTCGATGTCTTCCAGCGCGCCTTGCTCAAGCACAAAGCGCTGGCCCTTGAGGCTGCGGGCGACGTGCTGTTGCGTGCGGCCATTGAGCAGGTCGTCGATGGCCAGTGCATCGCGCACGCTGCGGGTCAGCGGGCCGAGGCTGTCGAGGGTATGGGCGAGTGGGAATACGCCGTCGCGGCTGTAGCGGCGACTGCTGCTGCGGTAACCCACCACACCATTGAGTGCTGCGGGGATGCGGATCGAGCCGGCGGTGTCGGTGCCCATGGCGATAGGTACAATCCCCGCCGCCACAGCGACCGCCGAACCCGACGACGAGCCACCCGGAATGCGCGGTTGGTCGCTGCCACTGGGGTTATGCGGCGTGCCGAAGTGCGGGTTCAGGCCCAGGCCGGAATACGCCAGTTCACTGAGGTTGGTCTTGCCGATGCTGACCATCCCGGCACGGCTCAACAACCCGACACTGGGCGCGTCGAGCAAGGCCGGCGCAGCCTCGCGGCGGTAGGCGGCGCCGGCAGTGGTGATGCTGCCGGCCACGTCGAACAAATCTTTCCAGGCCAATGGCACGCCGTCGAACAGGCTCAGGGGCTGGCCGGCACGCCAACGGACGGCTGCGGCTTCGGCCTCGCGGCGTGCGCGCTCGGCAGTCAGGGAGATAAAGACGCTGGGCGCCATGCTCGCATGGACGAGCGCCTGTTCCAGCACTTGCACCGGGTCGGTGTGACCGCTGGCGAACGCTTGAGCCATTGAGGTGGCGTCTGACATCAAGATGACCCCCATAAAACGTACATATTAATAAAATGTACATTTTACAAAGGCAGATTTCGTGCCAGTCTCTTTGGGCGAACCTTTGTGAAAACCAGCTTTATCGCCTTGAACAGCGGGTTAGATGGTTTTTGAGACCGCTAAAAAAAACAGCGGAAACGTTACAACGCACCTAAAACGAAATAATGTATCTTTTATTAATAAATACATTTTGGTGCGAAAAGTAACGTTTCCTTCTTTCCGGCCCCAAAAAAGTGCCACTTCTGTGGCACAGAGTGACAGGCGCATCTATGAGAGAATCCCCGGCACTTTCCTACACGCCCAAGAGAACAGGATGAAAGCAGTGTCCGCCTCGGCCTCCCGTTACGCGATGATTCACCAGTTGCTGCGGGATGCGATCGTCAACGGCACTGCGCGCCACGGGCTGGTGCTGCTGGAAGCGCCGTTGGCCGAGCTGTTCGGCACCAGCCGCGTGCCGGTGCGCAAGGCCCTGGACCTTTTGCATGCCGAGGGCCTGATCTGCCGCTTCAACGGCCGTGGCTACCTGATCAACCCCGAAGGCCTGGCCATGGAGCCGCTGCGCTTGCCCTTGAGCCATGCGCACTTGGGCCTTAATGGAGAAGATGAGTTGGTGGACACGCGGCCGCTGGGTGAGCGGATTGTCGAGGAAATCGGCGCAGCGCTGTCCACGTGCATTGCTTTTGGTCACTACCGCCTGGATGAGCAAGCCGCCGCCGACCACTACAGCGTCAGCCGCGCCGTGGTGCGTGAAGCGCTGATGCGCCTGCGCGACCGTGGCCTGGTGGAAAAAGAGCCTTACTCCCAGTGGCTGGCCGGGCCGTTGACCGCGCGGGAAGTCACCGAAGACTACGAACTGCGCGCCTGCCTGGAACCCGAAGCGCTGCGCCAGAGTGCGCCAAACCTGGACCGCGAGATGCTCGAAGCGATGTTGCAGCGCGTGCTGAACGCCCAGCAAAGCCCGCACTGCAGCCTGGAAGCCATCGAGCAGATCGAAGAAGACTTGCACCAGCGCTGCCTGGCCGGCCTGCAAAACCGCAAGATCGCCGCGCTGATTCGCCAGGGCCAGAGCCCGATGATTATCAGCCGTATTTTTTACCGTTTGCTGGGAATCGGCGCAGATCCCGCCATGCTCGCCGAACATCGCCTGATTCTTGAATTGCTGCTGCACGGGGCATTTGATGCGGCGGCGCTGAGTTTGCGTGAGCATTTGCAGCGTGCGCGGCAGCGGATGTTGCAGCGCCTGAAGGTGCTGTCGGTGTTACCAGAACAGCCGCTGCCGGCCTACCTGCACAAAATCAGCTGACTTCACTCGATATGAAATGTGGGAGCGGGCTTGCTCGCGAATGCGGTGTATCAGTGACAGATAAATTGACTGACCCACCGCATTCGCGAGC
>NZ_CBFHAZ010000126.1:0-15896 GCF_965653655.1 Pseudomonas onubensis
CGAATGCGGTGTGTCAGCTCCACATAAGTTGACTGATATACCGCATTCGCGAGCAAGCCCGCTCCCACATTTAGGCTGCATTTCAAATTGCGATCGCGGTCACTCGTCACTGCTGTGCACCACCACCAGCAACTGCGCCTGCACCTGCCCCACCGAGCGAATCCGGTGAGGTTTCTGTGCATTGAAATGCAGCGCATCGCCCCGCTCCAGAATCACCCGCTCATTCATAAAGTCCACTTCCACCTGGCCTTCGTGCACAAACAAAAACTCCTCGCCCAGATGCTCCTTGAAGGTCTTGTCAGTGAACTCTGCCGGCGGGTAGATGATGAACGGCAGCAGGCTGCGCTCGCTGACCTGATGGGCCAGCACCGCATAACCCGGCGCGGTGTCGGGGCGTTCGTGGCTGCGCACCAGGCTGTAGCTGTCGAGGCTCACGTTGTCTTCGCTGAACAGTTCTTCGACCTTCACGTTCAACGCCTTGGCCAGTTTCAGCGCGGCGGCGATCGACGGCGTGTTGAGCCCACGTTCGACCTTGGACAGATAACTCTTGGTCATCCCGGACTTTTCGGCCAGCGACTCCAGGGTAACGCCAAGTTTTTTTCTCAATAATTTCAAACGGATAGACATGTGCTGCGGTTAATCCCTGCAGAAAAGGCAGAATCACGCTTGCCTATGACACAAAGTGTCATATAGCATCTTTAGTGTCATTTGCTCTAACCCAAAGGACACCGATATGGCCAAGACATTAGCACTTCCCAAAGACCAACTGGTCAAGCAAGCACTGATCCAGATGCAAAACAGCCTGGCGGATAATACGTGGACCGACCGGCAAAAGCTGGCGCTCACTTGCCGCATCCTGTTCGAACACGGCCATGACTCAGGCCTCGCCGGGCAGATCACTGCACGTGGGCCCACGCCTGGCACCTATTACACTCAGCAATTGGGCCTGGGTTTCGATGAAATCACGGCCAGCAATCTGTTGCTGGTCAACGAAGACCTCGAAGTACTCGAGGGGCATGGCATCCCCAACCCGGCCAACCGTTTTCACACCTGGGTGTACCGTGGGCGGCCGGATGTGAACTGCATCATCCATACGCACCCCACGCATATTGCCGCGCTGTCGATGCTGGAAGTGCCGCTGCAGGTGTCGCATATGGACTTGTGCCCGCTGTACGAAGATTGTGCCTTCCTGGAAGCCTGGCCGGGCGTGCCGGTGGGCAATGAAGAAGGCGAAATCATCACCACAGCCCTGGGCGACAAGCGCGCAATTCTGCTCTCGCACCACGGTCAGCTGTCCACCGGCGCGAGCATCGAGGAAGCCTGCGTCATCGCGCAGTTGATCGAACGGGCGGCCAAGTTGCAGTTGCTGGCGATGTCGGCGGGCACCATCAAGCCGATCCTGCCCGAACTGGGTCGTGAAGCCCATGACTGGATCTCCAAGCCCAAGCGCCATGGCGCCGCGTTCAACTACTACGCCCGGCAGAACCTGCGCAAACACGCCGATTGCCTGAACTGATTGCCCTTTTTCACGCGGAGACTTCCCATGTCCAACCCCACTATTCACGGCATCATCGGCTACACCATCACCCCATTCAGCGCCGACGGCCAGCGCATTGACCTCGACGCCCTCGGCCGCTCCATCGACCGCCTTATCGACAGCGGCGTACACGCCATCGCACCTTTGGGCAGCACCGGTGAAGGCGCGTATTTGAGCGATGCGGAATGGGATGAAGTCAGCGCCTACAGCCTTGCGAAAATCGCCAGGCGCGTACCCACAGTTGTCAGCGTGTCTGACTTGACCACCGCCAAAGCCGTGCGTCGCGCCCGTTATGCCGAAGCCAATGGCGCCGATGTAGTGATGGTGCTGCCGGCCTCGTACTGGAAACTCAGCGAAGCGGAAATCCTCGCCCACTACGCCGCGATTGGCGACAGCATCGGCGTGCCGATCATGCTCTACAACAACCCGGCTACCAGTGGCACCGACATGTCGGTGGACTTGATCCTGCGCATCGTCAAGCAGGTGCCGAACGTGACCATGGTCAAGGAGAGCACCGGCGATATTCAGCGCATGCACCAGTTGCATCGCCACAGCGACGTGCCGTTCTACAACGGCTGCAACCCACTGGCGCTGGAAGCCTTCGCCGCAGGTGCCAAGGGTTGGTGCACGGCGGCGCCGAACCTGATCCCGCAGCTGAACCTGGATTTGTACGACGCGGTGCTGGCCAACGACCTGAATAAAGCGCGAGAACTGTTCTATCGCCAGTTGCCGTTGCTGGAATTCATCCTCAAGGGCGGCTTGCCGGCGACGATCAAGGCCGGCTTGCGGCTGACCGGGCTGGAAGCGGGCGATCCGCGGTTGCCGGTGTTCCCGCTGGGTGAGGCAGGAATCGAACGACTGAAGACACTATTGAGCTAGAGCCACAATCCCCTGTGGGAGCGGGCTTGCTCGCGAATGCGGTGGTTCAGTCGCCAAATAGGCTGGCTGACACTCCGCATTCGCGAGCAAGCCCGCTCCCACATTTTTGCTCCCATGAACCCGTTTCATAGAGACAAATGACAATAGTTCTCGATATCATTCGCGACTTTTCTACGTCGTGCTTCGTCAAGAAGGATATCCATGTCTCGTCCCAAGCCCGACCCGTTGTCGGCCGATGCCTTTCGCGGGTTTTATGCAGATATCCTGCATTTCCTGCGCAAACGCACGGACAACGCCAGCGACGCGGCGGACATGACCCAGGATGTCTTCACCCAGTGGCTGGACTACCGCGACCGCGCCAAGGTTGAGCAGCCACGGGCGTTTCTGTTCCAGATGGCGCGCAACCTGTTGCGCGATCACTGGCGCAAACAGAAGGTACGCCAGAGCGCCCATTCCGACCCGGCCGACGCTGACACGGAGCCGGTCACCGACGCGCAAAACGACCCCATGGCCGCCGCGCAACGCCTGCAACGCCTGGAACAGTTGAAAGAAGTCCTTGCCGAACTCTCGCCCCGCAGGCGAGAAGCCCTTATGCTGCACCGCTTCGAAGGCTTGAGCCAGGCGCAGATCGCCGAGCGCATGGGCATTTCCACCAGCATGGTAGAAAAGCACATCGCTTTTGCCCTGCTGCATTGCAAACGACGCCTTCAACCAGAACCCGGCACGGAGCAGCCAGAATGAACCGCCTGAGCGACATCGACGCCCTGGATATCGAGGCAAGCGACTCCATCGATGCCCAAGCCGCCAGCTGGTTTGCCCGCAACCGCAATGGCGCAGCGCGTGCCGAGCGCAAAGCCTTTGCCGCCTGGCAGGCAACGCCCGCTCATGCCCGTGCCTATGCCGAATTCGAACAACTGTGGGACGACCTCGCCCAGTTGCAGCAACTGAACAAACCCGTACCGCTGCCCCAGCGCAAACCCTCCCTACTGCGCCCGGCCCTGGCCGTGGCCGCCGCACTGGTCTGCGCGGTGCTGGCGACGAATATCGGTGCGCCCCGCGAGCTCTATCACAGCCAGATTGCCGGGCACGCCAAAGGCATGCGCACCCTCGCCCTGCCCGACGGCAGCACGCTGTATGTGAATGCCAACACCCACCTGCGCGTGGATTTCAGCGCGCATCAGCGCATCCTGCATCTGGACAAGGGCCAGGTCTTTATCGAAGTCGCCGCCGACAAAGAGCGCCCGCTCTACGTGCAAGCCGGCGAGGCCAATGTGCGGGTGGTCGGCACCGGGTTTGACGTGCGACGTAGCCAGCAACAACTGGTGGTCAGCGTCGCCCACGGCCAGGTCGCCTTCGAGCCGGACGCCAAAAGCCCGGTGGCGTTGCTCGGCGCGCAGCAACGTGCCACGTACAGCTACGCCAAGGGCACCGTGCAGCAACAGACACTCACCACCGAAGAAGTGGCCGATTGGCGCAGTGGGCACCTGTCGTTTCGCAATCGAGAGTTGGCCAGCCTGATCGATGAACTGAGCCTCTACCGACCTCAAGCCCCCTTGCAGGTCAACAAAGCCGTGGCGCAACTGAAGGTCTCGGGCAATCTGGATGTGAATGACCCGGACGCCCTGCTCAGCGCCCTGCCCGCCCTGCTGCCGGTTAAAACCGTGGCCTCGGCCGATGGCATTGTCCGCATCGAACCGCTCAAGTAAGGCCTGCAAAAACCACACTTGAGAATATTTTGCATTCGCATGTGTGGTTTTTTGCAGCTGCCCCGTCTTCCTCCCGACTGTGTTGGATACGCACACCTTTTTGGCTATTTAGCCGCCCCGGGGGATTTCATGTTTCGCGCGCCTTGCCACGCTTCGCACCTGTTGCTTCGACCGACCCTTATTGCCACCTGCATGGCCTTGAGCCTCAGCGCCCAGGCCGAGTCGCTCAGGCTGCAACTGCCCGCCCAATCGCTGGCCACGTCCCTGAGCTTTGTCGCGCAGCAGGCGAAAATCCAGCTGTTGTTCGATGAAACACTGCTCAAGCATGTGCAGGCGCCAGCTCTCAACGGTGAATTCAGCCCGGAAGTGGCGATTCGCAGCTTGCTGAAAAACGGCGAGTTCACCCTGATCAAAATCGGCAACACCTACGTGGTGCGCCCCGACGAGGGCAAAACCACCCACAGCGGCGCCATCCAGCTGGATGCCCTCAGCGTGATCGGCACCGGTAACGAAGTCGACTCCAGCACCGTCAACCGCTCGACCATGACCCAGGCCGACATCGACCGCTACCAGTCCAACAATATCCCCAGCCTGTTGCAGACCTTGCCCGGCGTGAGCCAGGGCGGCTCGCTCAAGCCCGGCGGCCAGACCATCAATATTCGAGGTTTCGGCGATGCCGAAGACGTGCCGATGACCGTCGACGGCGCCACCAAAACCGGCTTTGAGCGCTACCAGCAAGGCACGGTGTTTATCGAGCCCGAGCTGATCAAGAGCATCGAAGTCGAGAAAGGCCCCAACTCGCCGTTCACCGGCAACGGCGGCTTTGGCGGCACGGTCAACATGACCACCAAGGATGCCCCGGACCTTTTGCAAGACGGTCGCAACAGCGGCGCAATGCTCAAATACGGCTACTCCAGCAATGACCACGAACAGATCTACAGCAGTGCCGTGTACGGCCGCACCGACGACGGCCGTTTCGACGCACTGGCCTACCTGACCCAGCGCGACGGCGGCGACATGAAGGTGGCCGGCAAACTGCCCAACGACAATAACCAATACCCGGTCAACCCGCAGCGCCTGCCCAACAGCGCCCAGGACGTGGATGGCAAACTGTTCAAGGTCAACGCCCGCTTCACCGAGGAGCACAGCGTTGGTCTGTCTTACTCGCGCTCCCACAGCAACCGCTGGACGCCGTTTTCCGCCGCCAGCTACCCGACGCCGCCGACCCAGGCCAACATCGACCGCTACGGTTACGAAAACGCGCTGAAGCGTTTTTTAGCCCAACGTGACACCACCGACACCACGTGGTCGGGCAAGTACGAATACACGCCGGTGAATAACCCGCTGATCGACCTGACCGTCAAATATTCCCAATCCAACACCGACCAGACCGACGAACGCGACGCCACCGCGTTTTTCCAACTGGCCACCGGCGGGCGCAAAATGGACACCGCCTACACCGACAAGAACCTCGACATCCGCAACGTCAGCCTGTTTGACACCGGCCCCTTGCAGCACGCGGTGACCGTCGGCGGGCAGATCCGCAAGCACATCCGCGAAACCGAAATGTGGATGCCCGGCACCACCTACAACACCGCGCGCTACAACTACGGGCACTTCCAGCCGGGCTTCATGCCCCACGGCAAGGTCGACACCAACAGTTTCTTTGTCCAGGACGCAGTCACCGTGGGCGACGTGACCATCACCCCGTCGCTGCGCTATGACCATGTGCGCAACCGTGGCGAAGGCAATGACGCGCCCTACTACAACAACCCGGATCCGTCCTTCGGCCACGACTACAGCGACCGCACCTACACCGGCTGGTCGCCGCGCCTGGCGCTGTTCTGGAACGTCACGCCGAACCTGGGGCTGTTCGCCAACTGGAGCAAGACCTGGCGTGCGCCGGTGATCGACGAGCAGTATGAGGTGCAAGGCCTGGGCAGCCGCACCGCGACCAGCGTCGACCTCGACCCGGAGCGCATCACTTCGATCACGCTGGGTGGCGTTACCAGCTTCGACAACCTGATTGCCCAGAACGATAACCTGCAAGTACGCGCCACGCTGTTCCACAACAAAGTCGAAGACGAAATCTTCAAGGCCACCGGCGTTGGTTGCCAGAACCAGGCCGTCAACGGTGGCACCATTGCCAACGCGTGCCCGCCTGGGGCGATGTCCAACTACCGCAACATCGGCGGCCTGACCATCAAGGGCTTTGAGCTGGAGTCTTTCTACAACTCCACCTACCTGTTCGGCTCGGTGTCGTTCGCCTACGCCAAGGGTGAACACGAAGGCGCCTACACCAACCCGTGGGGCCCGGATGTGCCGGCCCGCGATATTCCACCGACCAAATGGGTGCTGGTACTGGGCACCAACATCCCGGCCTGGGACGCCCAAGTGGGCTGGATGGGCCAGTTCATTGGCGCGACCGATCGCTTGCCGAGTGACAAATACTCCGGCGGCCCGGGCAGCAGTCTGGGCGACCTGTTCTACGACCAATACGGCAACAAGGCCTACAACACCCAAGGCCTGTTCGCCAAATGGAAGCCGCAACAGGCCTACCTCAAAGGCACCGAGGTGAACTTCACCGTGGACAACCTGTTCAACAACAACTTCCGCCCGGCCTTGAGCGGTGATCGTGCCTACACCAAGGGCCGCGATGCGAAGGTCAGCATTACGCGGTTCTTCTAAGTGTGGGAGCTGGCTTGCCTGCGATGCAGACACCTCGGTAAATCAGTTACACCGAGGTGATGGTTTCGCGAGCAAGCCCGCTCCCACACAGGCCAGCTCCACATAACATCAACTGTACGGATAAATCTGCGACCAGCTGTAGACCCTCAATCGGCGGGGGTTGTGGCTAGATGGGCTTCCCTTGAAGCCCTCCAGATTCGGGTCGCCACTCATGAGCTCGCGCGAAAACACCGGCATGGCCCTCGGCCTGCTGGGCGTCATTATCTTCAGCCTGACATTGCCCTTCACCCGCATCGTGGTGCAGGAGATCCACCCCTTGCTCAACGGCCTTGGCCGGGCGTTATTCGCGGCGATCCCGGCGGCGGCGCTGTTGCTGTGGCGCCGGGAAAGCTGGCCAACCTGGCGCCAGGTGCGCGGGCTGTGCCTGGTCATCCTCGGTGTGATCCTTGGCTTCCCCGTGCTCTCGGCCTGGGCCATGCAAACCCTGCCGGCGTCCCATGGCGCGCTGGTCAACGGTTTGCAGCCGCTGTGCGTGGCGTTGTATGCGGCGTGGCTGTCCCATGAGCGGCCGTCAAAAGCCTTCTGGGCCTGCGCGGCGCTGGGCAGTGCGCTGGTGCTCGGTTACGCGTTGATCACGGGCGCCGGCAGTATTCAAGCCGGGGATTTGCTGATGTTCGCAGCCATCGCCCTGGGCGGCCTGGGGTATGCCGAAGGCGGCCGGTTGGCCAAGGAAATGGGCGGTTGGCAAGTGATCTGCTGGGCGCTGGTGCTGTCGACGCCCGTATTGATCGGCCCGGTGTGGTACCTGGCCGCGCAGCACCAGGGCGCGATTTCCATGGGCACCTGGTGGGCGTTTGGGTATGTGTCGCTGTTCTCGCAGTTTTTGGGGTTCTTTGCCTGGTACGCCGGGCTGGCCATGGGCGGCATTGCGCGGGTCAGCCAGATTCAGCTGTTGCAGATCTTCTTCACCATCGCATTTTCGGCGTTGTTCTTTGGTGAACATATCGAGCCGATTACCTGGGTGTTTGCGTGTGGCGTGATCGTGACGGTGATGCTCGGGCGCAAGACGGCGGTGCAGCCTGCGCCGACCTCAAAGATGAATGCGATCTAAATGTGGGAGCGGGCCTGCTCGCGAAGGCGGTGCATCAGTCACCTGATAGGTTGGCTGACACTGCGCATTCGCGAGCAAGCCCGCTCCCACATTCTGGTCCTTTTTTCAGCCTAAATAGCCATCCGCGCGCAGCAGGGTTTCCAGGCAGTGTTCGCTGATGTGGTAGAACGCCTTCAACTGCTGGATTTTTTCCAACAGTTGCGCGTTGTCGATTGGCTCGGTGCGCTTGACCGCCAGAATCATCTTGTTCTTGTTGGTGTGCTCCAACGAGATGAACTCGAACACCTTGGTCTCGTAGCCACAGGCTTCCAGGAACAGCGCGCGCAAGCTGTCGGTGACCATTTCCGCCTGCTGGCCCAGGTGCAGGCCGTATTGCAGCATCGGCTTGAGCAGCAGCGGGCTCTGGATCTGCAGGCGGATCTGTTTGTGGCAGCACGGCGAGCACATGATGATCGACGCACCGGAACGGATGCCGGTGTGGATCGCGTAGTCGGTGGCAATATCGCAGGCATGCAGGGCGATCATCACCTCCAGTTCACTGGGCGCCACGCTGCGCACATCACCGCATTTGAACACCAGCCCCGGATGCTCCAGGCGCGCGGCAGCGGCGTTGCACAGGGTCACCATGTCTTCACGTAATTCCACACCCGTCACTTCGCCCTCGGCCTTGAGGGTATTGCGCAGGTAATCGTGGATGGCGAACGTGAGGTAGCCCTTGCCCGAACCGAAATCTGCCACGCGCACCGGTTGGTCGAGCTTCAACGGCGATGAAGTCAGCGCATGGCTGAACACTTCGATGAACTTGTTGATCTGCTTCCACTTGCGCGACATCGACGGGATCAGCGCCTGCCTGGCGTCGGTGACGCCCAGGTCAGCGAGGAAGGGCCGGCTCAAGTCGAGGAAGCGGTTTTTCTCGCGGTTATGCTCAGCCGAAGGCGCCTCGCGTAATTGCTGCGGCTTGCTTTTGAACAGCGAGCTTTTGTTCTTTTTGCTGTATTCCAGCTGGGCTTCGTCGGTCAGCGACAACAGGTGCGCATTCTTGAACGACGCCGGCAGCAGCGCGGCAATCACCGCCACGCCTTCGGCCAGCGGCAAGTTCTTGGTGATGTCACGGGTCTTGTAGCGATAGACAAAGGACAGGCACGCCTGCTCCTTGACCGTCACAGGCTTGATGATCAGCCGCTGCAACTCGGCTTCCTCACCAACGTACTTGGCCAGCACCAGCTTGATAAACGCGTTCTGCGCCAGGCTTACGCTCAGCAGTTCGATGAACTGGGCGTGATGATCCGGCGCAGGGCTGGCAGGTTGAGCGGTGACAGACATGAACAAAAACGCCTCGGGCAAAGAATGCCGGGCATTTTAGGGGGGATGAGGGTTTAGGGCACGGGGTTATTTGATCAACGGTCAAATCCCATGGGCTGCACAGAACCCATGTGGGAGCGGCGGTGCTTGGAGTTACTCCAGCACGATCAAGCGGTTAGGCAGCTCATTACGCGTCTGCGTCACCGGCACATGCACCTTTAGCAGCTCGCCACACGCTTCGATGCAATCAATAAACCCCGCCAGCGTCTGCCCCTGCTTCACCTGCTGGGTGAACGCCTTGACGATGCCTTCCCAGCTGTCGTCATCCAGGTGCCTGGAAATACCGTCGTCCACCAGGATTTCCACATACCGCTCCGCCTCGCTGACAAAAATCAGCACGCCGGTGCTGCCCAGCGTGTGGTGCAGGTTCTGTTCCAGGAACTGTCGCCGCGCCAGGTTCGACGCACGCCAATGCCGTACCGAACGCGGAATCAGCCGGGTGGTGACCATGGGCAGGCGAAACACCAGGCACAGCACAATGAAGGTCGCCCATTGCGCCAACAGCAAGGTGTACATGGTCAGGTAGCCCGACAGGTAGTGCACGATGCCAGGCACCACCAAGGCGATCAGGCTGGCCCATAGCAGCGGGATATAGGCGTAATCATCAGCACGCGCGGCCAGCACGGTGACCAGCTCGGCGTCGGTGGTTTTTTCGACGCGCGCGATCGCTTCGGCGACTTGGCGCTGCTCGTGTTCAGTCAGTAATGCCATGGTTGTAGATGCTCTGTTCTAGTTATTGTCATTACCAGCCACCCGAGGCACCACCGCCGCCAAAACCACCGCCGCCGCCTCTGAAGCCACCACCGCCGCCCCCGCCACCGCCGCCGCGTCCACTGCTGCTGAGGATCGCCAGCAAGATAGCGCCAACGGGCAGCCCCAGCCGATTACACAGCCACAACACGCCGATCAGCAGGATGAACAAGCCGATGGAAAACCCCGGATTGTCCTTGGCAAAATTCGCATCCGCCACATGGGCCGGCACAGCCAGCGGCTCGCCGCCCACCACCTGAATCATGGCCGCAACGCCGTCGCTGATGCCCTGGCTGTAATTACCGGCCTTGAACTTGGGTGCGATCACCTGGTTGATGATCACCCACGACTGCGCATCGGTCAGCACGCCTTCGAGGCCATAACCGACTTCGATGCGCAATTTGCGCTCATCACGGGCGACGATCAACAGCGCGCCATTGTCCTTGCCCTTCTGGCCAATGCCCCACTGGCGGCCCAATTGATAACCGTAGTCCTCAATGGGCACGCCTTGCAGGTCGGGCACGGTCACCACCACGATCTGGTCGCCCGAGGTTTGCTCCAGCGCCTGCAATTGCTGGGTCAGCTGCGCACGTACCGCCGGGTCGATCATCTGCGCGGTGTCTACCACCCGCCCGGTCAACGCCGGGAAGGTCAGCGCCGCCTGGGCCACGCCCACGCAGGCCAGCAGCCACAGCGCCAAGCCTATCCGTAATAAACGCATCGACACCTCAGAGAAGCCTTATTTGAACTTCACTTGCGGCGCTTTATCGGCGTCGGCACTGGTGGCCTCAAACGTGGCGCGGATCGGCAAGTCGCTGTACATCACGCTATGCCACAGGCGGCCCGGGAAGGTGCGGATCTCGGTGTTGTAAGCCTGCACCGCCTGGATAAAGTCGCGACGGGCCACGGCGATACGGTTTTCGGTGCCTTCAAGTTGAGACTGCAACGCCAGGAAGTTCTGGTTGGCTTTGAGGTCCGGGTAGCGCTCGGACACCACCATCAAACGGCTAAGCGCACCGCTCAGGCCGTCCTGGGCTTGCTGGAACTGCTTGAGTTTCTCCGGGTTGTCGAGGGTGCTGGCATCCACCTGGATAGAAGTGGCCTTGGCGCGTGCTTCAATCACAGCGGTGAGGGTGTCTTGCTCATGGGCCGCATAGCCCTTGACTACTTCCACCAGGTTGGGAATCAGGTCGGCGCGGCGTTGGTACTGGTTCTGCACCTGGCCCCAGGCGGCCTTGGCCTGTTCGTCCAGGGTCGGAATGGTATTGATGCCGCAACCGCTCAGCACCGTGCTGATCAGTAGCAAAGCCGCGGCCTTGAAGCCCCAGCGGTAATGTTGTGCTGCTTGCATAGTGTTTCTCCTGCCCAATCTGGATGGAATGTGATGACTAACCCTATAAACCGCGCGCTTGGGGCATAATCCGCCACCCCTGGATTGCATCGAGCCAATCAGCTAAAAAGATGCCCAGCGCGAATAAGAGTTCACAAGTGTCGTGCATTAAGTGCAATAACACTCGAACAACAACATAGGTTCCCCCACATTTTGGCAGACCAGCGCAATTTCGCTGTGCAGTAGCCGAAAAAGGATATTCATGAAAAAGCTGTGTTTGCTCGGCCTTGTTGCCACTCTGGCCAGTCACCCCGTATGGGCAGAAACAAAGCCTGCTGCGCTTAAAGACAAGGACGCCTTCGTCAGTGACCTGCTCAAGCAGATGACCCTGGATGAAAAGATCGGCCAATTGCGCCTGATCAGCATCGGCCCGGAGATGCCCCGCGAGCTGATCCGCAAGGAAATCGCCGCCGGCCGCATCGGCGGCACCTTCAACTCGATCACCCGCCCGGAAAACCGTCCGATGCAGGACGCGGCCATGCGCAGCCGGTTGAAGATCCCGATGTTCTTCGCCTATGACGTGATCCACGGCCACCGCACGATTTTCCCGATCAGCCTGGCCCTCGCCTCCAGCTGGGACATGGACGCCATCGGCCGCTCCGGGCGCATCGCCGCCCAGGAAGCCGCCGCCGACAGCCTCGACATCACCTTTGCGCCGATGGTCGACATCTCCCGCGACCCGCGCTGGGGCCGCACCTCCGAAGGTTTTGGTGAAGACACCTACCTGGTCTCGCGCATTGCCGAAGTGATGGTCAAAGCCTTCCAGGGCGCAAGCCCGGCAAATGCCGACAGCATCATGGCCAGCGTCAAGCACTTCGCCCTGTATGGCGCGGTGGAAGGCGGTCGCGACTACAACGTGGTCGACATGAGCCCGGTCAAGATGTACCAGGACTACCTGCCGCCGTACCACGCGGCGATCAAGGCCGGTTCCGGCGGCGTGATGGTGGCTTTGAATTCGATCAATGGCGTACCGGCCACCGCCAACACCTGGCTGATGAACGACCTGCTGCGCAAAGACTGGGGCTTCAAAGGTTTGGCCGTGAGCGACCATGGCGCGATCTTCGAACTGATCAAGCATGGCGTGGCCAAGGACGGGCGTGAAGCTGCCAAGCTGGCGATCAAGGCCGGCATCGACATGAGCATGAACGACTCGCTGTACGGCAAGGAATTGCCTGGCCTGCTCAAGTCCGGCGAAATCGAGCAAAGCGACATCGACAATGCCGTGCGCGAAGTGCTCGGCGCCAAGTACGACATGGGCCTGTTCAAAGACCCGTACCTGCGTATCGGCAAGGCCGAAGACGACCCGGCCGACACCTATGCCGACAGCCGCCTGCACCGCAGCGATGCGCGCGATATCGCCCGCCGCAGCCAGGTCTTGCTGAAAAACCACAACAACACCCTGCCGCTGAAAAAATCCGCGACCATCGCCCTGGTCGGCCCGCTGGCCAAGGCACCAATCGACATGATGGGCAGTTGGGCCGCTGCCGGTAAGCCTGAACAATCCGTCACGCTGCTGGACGGCATGAACGCTGTAATCGGCGACAAAGGCAAAATCATCTACGCCCGTGGCGCCAACATCACCAACGACAAGGCCGTGGTCGACTACCTCAACTTCCTCAACTTCGATGCGCCGGAAGTGGTCGATGACACCCGCCCAGCCCAGGTGATGATCGACGAAGCCGTCAAGGCCGCCAAGGACGCCGACGTAGTGGTCGCCGCTGTGGGCGAGTCCCGTGGCATGTCCCATGAGTCCTCCAGCCGCACCGACCTGAACATTCCGCAAAGCCAGCGCGACCTGATCAAGGCGCTCAAGGCCACCGGCAAACCGCTGGTCTTGGTGCTGATGAACGGCCGCCCGCTGTCGATTGTGGATGAAAACAAAGAGGCTGACGCAATCCTGGAAACCTGGTTCGCCGGCACCGAAGGCGGCAACGCCATCGCCGACGTGCTGTTCGGTGACTACAACCCGTCGGGCAAGCTGCCGATCACCTTCCCCCGCTCGGTGGGGCAGATTCCGACCTACTACAACCACCTGAGCATCGGCCGGCCGTTCACCCCGGGCAAACCGGGCAACTACACCTCGCAGTACTTCGATGACGTCACCGGGCCGCTGTTCCCGTTCGGTTATGGCCTGAGCTACAGCACGTTCAGCCTGTCGGACATGGCGCTGTCGTCCACCACCCTGAACAAGACCGGCAAGCTCGACGCCAGCGTCACCGTGAAGAACACCGGCAAGGTCGATGGCGAAACCGTGGTGCAGTTGTATATCCAGGACGTGGCCGGCTCGATGATCCGCCCGGTCAAAGAGCTGAAGAACTTCCAGAAGGTCATGCTCAAGGCCGGTGAAGAACGCACGCTGCACTTCACCATCACCGAGGAAGACTTGAAGTTCTACAACACCCAGCTCAAGTTCGCCGCCGAACCGGGCGAGTTCAATGTGCAGATCGGGTTGGATTCCCAGGATGTACAGCAGCAGACGTTCGAACTGCTCTGATGATCGTTCCCACGCTCCGCGTGGGAATGCAGCTCGGGACGCTCCGCGTCCCACCGCGTGACACGGAGCGTCACAAGAGGCATTCCCACGCAGAGCGTGGGAATGATCACATATCAGCCGCGCCGATCCAGCAGGTTGACCACCAACCGATCAATCCAGCCCCACACCCGCTGCTTCACCCGCCGCCACAGTGGCCGCGCCTTCCAAGCCTCCAGGCTGACTGCCTGGCTCTTGGCAAAATCACGCTCGAAACTGCCCGCCACCGCCTGCGTCAACTCTGGGTCCAGCGCCTCCAGGTTGGCCTCCAGGTTAAAGCGCAAATTCCAGTGGTCGAAATTGCACGAGCCAACGCTCACCCAATCATCCACCAGCACCATTTTCAGGTGCAAAAAGCACGGCTGGTATTCAAAGATCTGCACGCCAGCGCGCAGCAAACGCGGGTAATAACGGTGCCCGGCATAACGCACCGATGGGTGATCAGTGCGCGGGCCAGTGAGCAATAACCGCACGTCTACACCGCGCCCAGCCGCCCGGCGCAAGGCACGGCGTACACTCCAGGTCGGTAGAAAATACGGGGTAGCCAGCCAGATGCGCGATTTGCTGCTGTTCAGCGCGCGGATCAGCGACTGCAAAATATCGCGGTGCTGGCGGGCATCGGCATAGGCCACGCGGCCCAGGCCAGGCCCGGTGGCCGGCACCTTGGGCAGACGCGGCAAACCGAAGTGGGTGGCGGGTTTCCACTCACGGCGCGCCGCGTTGGCGTGCCATTGGCGGTCGAACAATGCCTGCCAGTCCAGCACCAACGGGCCGCTGATCTGCACCATCACTTCATGCCAGTCGGCGGTGTCTTGCCCTGGCGTCCAGAACTCATCGGTGACGCCGGTGCCGCCGACCACGGCGATGTGCTGGTCGATCAGCAGCAGTTTGCGATGGTCGCGGTACAGGTTGCGCATCCAACGGCGCCAGCTCAGGCGATTGTAGAAGCGCAGCTCCACGCCTGCGTCAGTCAGACGTTTACGCAGCCCCAACGTGAAGGCCAGGCTGCCGTAATCATCAAACAGGCAGCGCACCTGCACGCCGCGCTCGGCGGCCTGCACCAATGCCTGCACCATGGCCTCGGCACAGGCGCCAGCCTCGACCAGGTACAACTCCAGATCGACTTGCCGCTCAGCGCGGGCAATGCCCACCAGCATCTGCGGGAAGAAACTCGGCCCGTCGATCAGCAACTCGAAGCGGTTGGCGCTGCGCCACGGGAACACTGCGCCACTCATGTCAGCGCGCCGTGAAAATCAGCACCGCACCGACCGGCACCGACAAACTGATCGACGCCAGGCCGGCCGCCTTGCGCAGCGCCGCCACACCCGGCACCAAATCGAAATCCTCGGCATGCAGCACCACAGGTTCCAGGGTCACCACCTGGAAGCGCCGGTCATCCAGCCGCGTGGCGAGCAGTTCGGCGCTGTAGGTCTGGGTCTTGCCGTGCAGGGTCACTGACAATGGCAGGCGCAATTCAATTTGCGCGCCGGGGGCCAGGTCATTGATCGGTTGCAGATTAATCTGCGCGCTGATCTGCGCTTCGGGGAAGGTCTTGATCTGGAACAGATCATTGCGCATGCGCTCATCGCGCAGCGGAATGCCGCTGTTGATCGACTCCATCTCGACCTCAAGCTGCGCCGCGCCTTTGCTGTCGACCTTGCCATGCAACACCAGGAAGCGATGCACCTCGGCCATCTCGGTGTTCTTGGTGGTGACGAACGACAGGCGCGAGGATTCGTTATCCAGGTACCAGTCGGCGTGGGCAGGCAAGGCGGCCGCCGTCAGCAGGGCGAAGGCCAGAGGTTTGACATTGAACATAGAAACTCGAGGGGCAAAAAACCTGCACGAACCTTAAGCGCAATCTCATGAACCGCGCAAATCCAATGTGGGAGCGGGCTTGCTCGCGAATGCGGTGGGTCAGTCAATTCATCTGTAACTGACAC
>NZ_CBFHAZ010000127.1:0-15860 GCF_965653655.1 Pseudomonas onubensis
CGCGAAGGCGGTGTGTCAGTAACAGATATGCCTACTGATACACCGCCTTCGCGAGCAAGCCCGCTCCCACAGGGGATTGGTGGTGTGGCTTATTTCTTAACCAGGGCCGAGCACGCTGCCTTGTAGGCTTCGTGCTGATACTTGTTCAGCGTCGTCGGCAGCTCAAAATCGTGCTTCTTGTTCTGCGCATTGATGGTCTGCGGCGACAGCAGCGTCACCTCAACGCCGTCGAGTAACTGAAACACCCCTTCAATCTTGAACGTGGTTGGGCCACCGGCGAATTCGCCTTTCTTGCTGCGTTTCTTGATCGCGATGCGGGTGATGGCGTTTTCTTGCACAAACGCCTTCACCTGGGCGGCGAAGGCTTTGACGTTGGCTGCCTCATCGTCGTCTTCAAGCGCGATTTTCTTGGTGGCCAGGGCCACATGGGTCAGCGCCTGGGTGTGCAGGGAGGCGACAGCGATGATGGCTTCGCTGCCTTTGATTTCGATGCCGCAGATAGTCATGGATAGCCTGGTTTCAGAGAAAAAGTGACGGGATTGTCGCTTATTCCTGCCCAATCGACTCCAAAAACTCCGACCGCTCATCACTCATTCGCGCCAGGCAGTCATTCTGTTGAATCGCGTAGTCCTTGCTGCCATTCACCGCCGGGAAGGTGTCGACTGCGCAATCGGCATCACGCAGTTTCTCCCATTTTTGCTGGGCATCCTTCAGACGAGCGGTAATGTCGGCCAGTTGCGACTTGTTGCTGCCATAGGTCGAACCCATGCGTTCGAGCAAGCCCTGGTAGTTATCCTTGAGCAATTGCTCGGCGGTAGTTTTGTTATAGGTGGCGCATTCCAGGGTTTGTTTGTCGTTTTCGATGCCATCGCAGGGCGTGCTGTCGGTGTCTTCGGCGGCGTGAACGCCGGTTGCGATGAGTGCCAAAGCCAGGAAAATCGATTTCATTGCGCCGTCTCATATCAGGTGATGAGCAAATTCTGGCTCAAGCGTGGGACAAAGAACAGCCACCTGTCAGCTATGTCATGTAGGCCTTTGTCGCTGATTGACGCTTTCGGCAATTCCCCTGTCGTTTTTGCACCCGGCTCCGTCGGCCCCTGAGCATATGCTGGCCCCAAAGCGCCGGCAGACGATTCGGCGCATGAATCGCCAATAAGGGGACGCCTGATGAGCCCAGCCGAGTTGCACGCCGACAGCATCGTTATCGACGGTCTGATTATTGCCAAGTGGAACCGCGACCTGTTCGAAGACATGCGCAAAGGTGGCCTCACCGCCGCCAACTGCACGGTGTCGGTGTGGGAAGGCTTCCAGGCCACGATCAACAACATCGTTGCCAGCCAGACCCTGATCCGTGAAAACAGCGACCTGGTGATCCCGGTAAAAACCACCGCCGACATTCGCAAAGCCAAAGAACAAGGCAAAACCGGCATCATCTTCGGCTTCCAGAACGCCCATGCGTTTGAAGACCAGTTGGGCTACGTCGAGATCTTCAAGCAGCTCGGCGTGGGCGTGGTGCAGATGTGCTACAACACCCAGAATCTGGTCGGCACCGGTTGCTATGAGCGTGACGGCGGGCTGTCGGGCTTTGGTCGCGAAGTCGTCGGCGAGATGAACCGTGTCGGCATCATGTGCGACCTGTCCCACGTCGGTTCCAAGACCAGTGAAGAAGTCATCCTCGAATCGAAAAAGCCGGTGTGCTACTCCCACTGCCTGCCGTCGGGCCTTAAAGAACACCCGCGCAACAAGTCCGATGAAGAACTCAAGTTCATTGCCGACCATGGCGGTTTTGTTGGCGTGACCATGTTCGCGCCGTTCCTGGCCAAGGGCATCGATTCGACCATCGACGACTACGCCGAAGCCATCGAATACACCATGAACATCGTCGGCGAAGACGCCATCGGCATCGGCACCGACTTCACCCAGGGCCATGGCCAGGATTTCTTCGAAATGCTGACCCATGACAAGGGTTACGCCCGCCGCCTGACCAGCTTTGGCAAGATCATCAACCCGCTGGGTATCCGCACCGTGGGCGAGTTCCCCAACCTCACCGAGACATTGCTCAAGCGCGGCCACAGCGAACGCGTGGTGCGCAAGATCATGGGCGAGAACTGGGTCAACGTCCTCAAGGACGTCTGGGGCGAATAAGCCACCGCATTTCTCCCCCGGCCGTTCGTGTCGGGGGCACTACCAAGAATTTTCTGGAGTTAAGTTTCCATGGCCAAAATCGCCCCGCAATTGCCTATCGAAGTCGACAGTGAAACCGGTGTATGGACCTCCGACGCCTTGCCAATGCTGTACGTGCCGCGCCATTTCTTCGTCAACAACCACATGGGTATTGAAGAAGTGCTGGGCAGCGATGCCTACGCCGAAATTCTCTACAAGGCCGGCTACAAATCCGCCTGGCACTGGTGTGAAAAAGAGGCTGAATGCCACGGCCTGGAAGGCGTTGCGGTGTTCGAGCACTACATGAAGCGCCTGTCGCAACGCGGCTGGGGCCTGTTCAAGATCCAGGACATCGACCTCGACAAAGGCACCGCCAGCGTCAAGCTCGAACACTCGGCGTTTGTCTACGTGTACGGCAAGGTCGGGCGCAAGGTGGACTACATGTTCACCGGCTGGTTTGCCGGTGCCATGGACCAGATTCTGCAAGCGCGCGGCAGCAAAATTCGTACTGTCGCCGAGCAAGTCTACGGAGGCTCCGAAGAGGGCCACGACGACGGCCTGTTCACCGTCAAGCCGTTATAAGTCGAGGAACCGTGCCATGGCTTTCGAAGCAATGTTTGCGCCGATCCAGATCGGCAAACTGACCATCCGCAACCGCGTGCTCAGTACCGCCCACGCCGAGGTGTATGCCACCGACGGCGGCATGACCACCGACCGCTATGTGAAGTACTACGAAGAGAAAGCCAAGGGCGGTATCGGCCTGGCGATCTGTGGCGGCTCCTCGGTGGTTGCCATCGACAGCCCGCAGGAATGGTGGAGTTCGGTGAACCTGTCCACCGACCGCATCATCCCGCACTTTCAGAACCTGGCCGACGCCATGCACAAGCATGGCGCCAAGATCATGATCCAGATTACCCATATGGGCCGTCGCTCGCGTTGGGACGGCTTTAACTGGCCAACCCTGATGTCGCCGTCCGGCGTGCGTGAACCGGTGCACCGCGCCACCTGCAAGACCATCGAGCCGGAAGAGATCTGGCGTGTGATCGGCAATTACGCCAGCGCCGCCAAACGCGCCAAGGCCGGTGGCCTGGACGGTGTGGAACTGTCCGCCGTGCACCAGCACATGATCGACCAGTTCTGGAGCCCACGGGTCAACAAACGTACCGACGAATGGGGCGGCACCTTCGAGGGCCGCATGAAGTTCGGCCTGGAAGTGCTCAAGGCCGTGCGCGCCGAGGTCGGTGACGACTTTTGCGTGGGCATGCGCCTGTGTGGTGACGAGTTCCACCCGGACGGCTTGTCCCACGAGGACATGAAGCAGATCGCCAAGTATTACGACGACACCGGCATGCTCGATTTTATCGGCGTGGTGGGTTCGGGTTGCGACACCCACAACACCCTGGCCAACGTGATCCCCAACATGAGCTACCCGCCGGAGCCGTTCCTGCACCTGGCGGCCGGTATCAAGGAAGTGGTCAAGGTTCCGGTGCTGCACGCACAGAACATCAAGGACCCGAACCAGGCCACACGCATTCTGGAAGGCGGCTATGTGGACATGGTCGGCATGACCCGTGCGCACATCGCCGACCCGCACCTGATCGCCAAGATCAAGATGGGCCAGATCGACCAGATCAAACAGTGTGTCGGCGCCAACTACTGCATCGACCGTCAGTACCAAGGGCTGGACGTGCTGTGCATCCAGAACGCCGCGACCTCCCGTGAATACATGGGCGTGCCGCACATCATCGAGAAGTCCACCGGGGTCAAACGCAAGGTCGTGGTGGTCGGTGCCGGCCCGGCCGGGATGGAAGCTGCACGCGTGGCGGCCGAACGTGGCCACGACGTGACCCTGTTTGAGAAGAAAGAGTTTATCGGCGGGCAAATCACCACCGCCTCCAAAGCTCCGCAGCGTGACCAGATCGCCGGCATCACCCGCTGGTTCCAGCTGGAGCTGGCGCGTTTGAAAGTCGACCTGCGCCTGGGTGTGGCGGCGGATGCCGAGACCATCCTCGACCTGCGCCCGGATGTGGTGGTGCTGGCGGTGGGCGGCCATCCGAATATCGAGCAGAACGAACATTGGGGCGCCGCTGAAGGCCTGGTGGTCAGCAGTTGGGACGTGCTCGACGGCAAAGTTGCGCCGGGCAAGAACGTGCTGGTGTACGACACCATCTGCGAGTTCACCGGCATGTCGGTGGCCGACTTCCTGGCCGACAAAGGCAGCCAGGTGGAAATCGTCACCGACGACATCAAGCCAGGCGTGGCGATTGGCGGTACGTCGTTCCCGACTTACTACCGCAGCATGTACCCCAAAGAAGTGATCATGACCGGCGACATGATGCTGGAAAAGGTCTACCGCGAAGGCGACAAGCTGGTGGCGGTGCTGGAGAACGAATACACCGGCGCCAAGGAAGAGCGCGTGGTTGACCAGGTGGTGGTCGAGAACGGCGTGCGACCGGACGAGGCCATTTATTACGGGCTCAAGGAAGGTTCACGCAACAAGGGCCAGATCGATGTTGAAGCCTTGTTCGCGATCAAGCCGCAGCCGTGCTTGAGCGAGGCGGGTGACGGCTACTTGCTGTTCCGCATCGGTGACTGTGTGGCGCAGCGTAATACCCACGCCGCGATCTATGACGCCCTGCGCTTGTGCAAGGATTTCTGACGCACCTGATCGTTCCCACGCTCTGCGTGGGAATGCTGCCCTGGACGCTCTGCGTCCGCTCTTAAGGTCGTGACGCAGAGCGTCACAGGATGCATCCCCACGCAGAGCGTGGGGACGATCATTGTGGGAGCTTCACCATGTTGAACATCCTTCTTCCCATCCTGCTCTTTGCTGCCCTGGGCCTCGCCGCCCTCGGCGCCCTGCGCCGGGTGAATATGTGGCGCCGTGGGCGTGCTTCCAAGGTCGACTTGCTGGGCGGCCTGCTGGCCATGCCCAAGCGCTACATGGTCGACCTGCACCACGTGGTGGCCCGCGACAAATACATCGCCAATACCCACGTCGCCACCGCCCTGGGCTTTGTGCTGTCGGCGTTGCTGGCGATTTTGGTGCACGGTTTTGGCCTGCATAACCGTATCCTCGGCTATGCGTTGCTGCTGGCCTCGGTGCTGATGTTTGTCGGCGCCACCTTCGTGTACCTGCGTCGGCGTAACCCGCCATCACGCCTGTCGAAAGGCCCGTGGATGCGCCTGCCGAAAAGCCTCATGGCGTTCTCGGTGAGCTTCTTTCTGGTGACCTTGCCGGTGGCCGGGATTCTGCCCGCCGACTTCGGCGGTTGGCTGCTTGCAGCACTGTTGAGCGTGGGCGTGCTGTGGGGCGTGAGCGAAATGTTCTTCGGCATGACCTGGGGCGGGCCGATGAAGCACGCTTTCGCCGGTGCCCTGCACCTGGCCTGGCACCGGCGCGCCGAGCGTTTTGGCGGCGGCCGCTCCACCGGTTTGAAGCCGCTCGACCTCAGCGATAAAACCGCGCCATTGGGCGTGGAAAAACCCAAGGATTTTACCTGGAACCAACTGCTCGGCTTCGACGCCTGCGTACAGTGCGGCAAGTGCGAAGCCGCGTGCCCGGCGTTCGCTGCCGGCCAGCCGTTGAACCCGAAAAAACTCATCCAGGACATGGTGGTCGGCCTGGCCGGTGGCACCGATGCCAAGTTCGCCGGCAGCCCGTACCCTGGCAAGGCCATCGGCGAGCATGGCGGCAACCCGCACCAGCCGATCGTCAACGGCCTGGTCGACGCTGAAACCCTGTGGTCGTGCACCACCTGCCGCGCCTGCGTGGAAGAGTGCCCGATGATGATCGAGCACGTCGACGCCATCGTCGATATGCGCCGCCACCTCACCCTGGAAAAAGGCGCCACGCCGAACAAGGGCGCCGAAGTCCTGGAAAACCTGATCGCCACCGACAACCCCGGCGGCTTCGCACCGGGCGGTCGCCTCAACTGGGCGGCAGACCTGAACCTGCCCTTGCTCAGCGAAAAAGGCAGCGCCGACGTGCTGTTCTGGGTCGGCGACGGTGCTTTCGACATGCGTAACCAACGCACCCTGCGCGCCTTCGTCAAAGTGCTCAAAGCGGCCAAGGTCGACTTTGCCGTGCTCGGCCTGGAAGAGCGCGACAGCGGCGACGTAGCGCGGCGCCTGGGTGATGAGGCCACGTTCCAACTGCTGGCCACACGCAACATCCAGACCCTGGCCAAGTACAGCTTCAAACGCATCGTCACCTGCGACCCGCATAGCTTCCACGTGCTGAAAAACGAATACGGCGCCTTCAACGGTCACTATGCCGTGCAGCACCACAGCACCTTTATGGCCGAACTGATCGGCGAGGGCGCGCTGAACCTGGGCCAGCACAAGGGCAACAGCGTGACCTATCACGACCCGTGTTACCTGGGCCGCTACAACGGCGAATATGAGGCACCGCGCCAAGTGCTGCGGGCGTTGGGTATCGAGGTCAAGGAAATGCAACGCTCGGGCTTCCGTTCACGCTGCTGCGGCGGCGGTGGCGGTGCGCCGATCACCGATATTCCCGGCAAGCAGCGGATCCCGGATATGCGCATGGACGACATCCGCGAAACCGGTGCCGAGCTGGTCGCTGTAGGTTGCCCGCAGTGCACCGCGATGCTTGAGGGCGTGGTCGAGCCACGGCCACTGATCAAGGACATCGCTGAACTGGTCGCCGACGCGTTGCTTGAAGACGCCACACCGGCCAAGGCACCCATCAAGCGTCAACCTGCGCAGGTGCACTTATGAGCGACATTATCCGCCGCGACCCACGGGCCGAATGGATCGCCCGAAACCGCCTGCACCCGTTGCACGCGGCCATGCAGCCGGTGCAACACAGCTGGATGGGGCCGAACGGCGTCATGCGCAAAAATGTACATGGCGTGGGGTTTATCGGCCCAAACGGCATCAAGCGTATCGACCGCAGCGGCGCCCAGCAGGGCGGCGCGGCCAAGCGCTCGGCGGCGGTGCAAGTGCAGTTGCCGCTGCACCAGGTGCCAGCGCCGGCGTTCTATATCAACGTGGTGCCGGACATGGTTGGCGGCCGTTTGAGCAGCCACGACCGCGACTTGCTCGGCCTGGCCCGGCAACTTGCCGGCAGCGACGGCGCGGTACTGGCGGTGGTGTTTGGCGAACACAAAGAAAGTGCTTTTGCCACGGCGGGCGTCGACCGCCTGCTGGTGTTGGAAGGCCACGAGTTCGAGGGTTATTCACCGGAGCAACGCGTCCAGGGCTTGCGGGCTGTGGATAACCAGTTCAACCCACGCCATTGGTTGCTGCCCGACAGTCGCAGTGGCGGCGGCGAATTGGGCCGGCGTTTTGCCGCGAGCCTCAAAGAGCGCCCAGCTACACGCGTCTGGCAGATCAAGGGCGAAGAGTGCATAGGCCGCGCCGGTGCTGGCCAGCAGGATCTGGCCCGGCCACTGCCGCGCCTGATTCTGGCAGCGGTGGAATGCGCCGAGCCGGTCAGCGAAACCCGTCACGAAGCCTTGCCCGTGGAGTTATCCACAGCCTTGGCGCGCAGTTTGCCGCGCATCGAGGATCTCGGCGCCGTGGCGGTGGACCCTGGGGCGATTCCGATGGCCGAGGCGGAGTTTATTTTCTCTGGCGGCAATGGCGTAAAAGATTGGGCACTGTTCCACCAGACCGCCGCCGCCCTGGGCGCCACCGAAGGCGCGTCACGGGTGGCAGTGGATGATGGCTTTATGGCGCGTGATCGCCAGGTCGGTGCCAGCGGCACCTGGGTCACGGCACGGGTTTATGTGGCCGTGGGTATTTCCGGGGCGATCCAGCACCTGCAAGGCATTGGTGCCTGCGACAAGGTGGTGGCGATCAACCTCGACCCTGGCTGCGACATGATCAAGCGTGCCGACCTGTCGGTGATCGGCGAAAGCGCCGCGATTCTGCAAGCCTTGATCGAGGCGGTGCAGGTGTACCGCAACGGCGCCAAGCGCGATGCGGCTTAAGGACATGACCATGACCACGAATGTAATCAGCCTGGTGTCCATCGGCGCCCACCCGACCTCCGGCCGCCCACGCCGTGCCGAGCAAGATGCCCGCGCCGTCGAACTGGGCATGCAGCTGGCTGGGGATAGTTTGCAGGTGCTGCATGCCGGTGACGTTAACGAGCCGACGTTGCGCAGCTATCTGGGCATGGGCCTGCCGCAGTTGCATGTGCTGGAACAGCCGGCGGGCAGCGACGCCTTGCCGGTGCTCAGTGATTATCTGCGCGAGGCCGGCGCCCACGTGGTGCTCACCGGCAGCCAGGCGGAAACCGGCGAAGGCTCGGGCATGTTGCCGTTTCTGTTGGCCGAGCAATTGGGTTGGCCGTTGATCGTCGGGCTGGCGCAGGTCGAGTCTATCGACGGCGGCATTGCCCATGTGCTGCAAGCCTTGCCGCGCGGGCAGCGGCGGCGCCTGAAGGTGCGCCTGCCGTTTCTGGCGACTGTGGATAACGCCGCGCCCAAACCACGGCAAAGCGCCTATGGCCCGGCGCAGCGCGGTGAGCTGGCGGCCCATGAGGTCGAGGTTGAACACGATGAGTTATTCACAGGCGCGGTGTTGCAACCGGCCAAACCCCGGCCCAAGCGCCTCAAGGTGATCAAGGCCAAGAGCGGCGCCGATCGCATGAAGGCGGCGACTGCCAAGGCCAGTGGCGGCGGTGGGCAGGTGCTCAAGGGGCTTACCCCTGAAGCGGGCGCGGAAGCGATTCTGAAGCTACTCATCGAAGAAGGCGTGGTGCGCTAAAGGATTACCCACAATCCCTGTTGATCCGCCTGTGGATAACCTGTTCGCGGTTGTCCACACCCCCGGCTAATCAAGCCCTGCAGCCCTCTGTACCAAAAACAACCAGGCTAACTGACGGTTTTTGCTTGGGTTTTTTCCTGGGTAAGTTTGAAACCCTGCACAAACTTGCCCCCAAAGTCTGTTGGCGCTTCTGTGGATAAGATGTTCGCTCTCGGCTGCGGGTCGTGTAAATAAAGGCTTTCAGTGACTTGATCAAAATATGATCAATTCGGATTGCTGGCTCGCTGAAATCCCTGAATGCCCCGATTTATGAAGGTTTGAGGTGGTTTTCCACAAGGCTGGCGAAGTTGCCCCCAAAGTCTGTTGGTTCTTCTGTGGATAAGGTGTTCGCGTACTGCTGTAGGCCACGTATTCAGTGGCTTTCAGGAGATTGTTCAATAAGTGATCAGATATGGCTAAAACCACACGACTTGAATAAGTCACGGATTTTCTTCAGTTAATTTCGAGGGTTGAGCACACTTGCCCACAATTGCTGTGGGTGGCTCTGTGGATAAGTTGTTGGGCGAAGGCTGAAGGGTAGGGTGGCAAAGGGCTGTAAGGGTTCTGATCAATTTTTGAACAGTCAGCTGAGCCAAATGTGGGAGTGGGCTTGCTCGCGAAGGCGGTGTATCAGTCAATTCATTCATGGCTGAACCACCGCATTCGCGAGCAAGTCGAATCGTCGCACCGCCGCTCCCACAGTTTGATCTTGGGTGTGTCAGTTATTCGTGCGCCGCTACACCCTTGAGGTAAGGCGCAGGCGCCGCGCCCAGGTTGTTCAACAAGCGCTCGCTGTACCAATCGACAAAGTTCACCACACCAAACTCATAAGTCTTGGAGTACGGGCCTGGCTGGTACGCGGTGGAGTTGATCCCACGCTGGTTCTCTTCGGCCAGGCGGCGGTCCTGGTCATTGGTGGCGTCCCAGACCTGGCGCATACGCTCCACGTCGTAGTCCACACCTTCCACGGCGTCCTTGTGCACGATCCATTTGGTGGTGACCATGGTTTCCTGGGCGCTGATCGGCCACACGGTGAACACGATGATGTGGTCGCCCATGCAGTGGTTCCACGAATGCGGCAGGTGCAGGATGCGCATCGAGCCCAGGTCCGGGTTCTTGATGCGGCCCATGAGCTTGGCGCAGCCTTGTTTGCCGTCCAGGGTCATCGACACGGTGCCTTTGAGCAGCGGCATGCGCACGATGCGGTTACGCAGGCCGAAGCTGGCGTGGGCGTAAGGGATCTTTTCGGCGTCCCACGCAGCGGCGGAGGCGGCAACGTGGTCCTTGAAGGCCTGATCGGCACGCGGGTCGGTGACGTCATCCCATTCCAGCAGGGTTTTCAGCAGTTCCGGGTGCGATGCGTTGCAGTGGTAGCACTCGCGGTTGTTTTCCAGCACCAGCTTCCAGTTGGCCTTTTCGAACAAGGTGGTTTGAATCGCCACCTTGGTGTTCTCCATGTCGTACGGTTCCATGTAGTGGTTCAACGTCGACAGGAAGTCATCGATGGCCGGCGGGTTTTCGGCCAGGCTGATGAAAATGTAGCCGCCAGCCGTTTTCACGTTCACAGGCTTCAAACCGTACTGCTTCATGTCGAAGTCGGCGCCCATCTCGGTGCCGGCGAACAGCAGGCGGCCGTCCAGCTCGTAGGTCCACTGGTGGTAGTGGCAGACAAGCTTGGCGACCTTGCCCTTGTCGCTGGTGCACAAGCGCGAACCCCGGTGGCGGCACACGTTATGGAAGGCATGCACCACGCCGTCGGCGCCACGGATCACGATGATCGGGTTCTTGCCGATTTGCAGGGTGACGTAGTTGCCCTTGGCAGGGATCTCGCAGGTCATGCCGGCGATCAACCACTCTTTCTGGAAGATCTCCTGCATGTCGATATCAAACAACCGCTCATCAGAGTAGAACGGCTGCGGCAGCGAAAAAGTGCGCTCGCGCTCTTGCAGCATTTGCGCGGTGGCCTTGCGTGCGGGTTCCAGCGGATCGCCCAAGCTTAAGGTTGCGGTGACGTCCATCGTGTGTGTCCTCATGGCCATTCTGTGTGGCCGGCGAAAGTGGCTAATCAGGTTTTGCAGCAAGGCGTAAAGAAAGCGTCGTTGTTGGGAGCGAGTGTGGGGCCGCCGAACACCAGAACCTTGTCCATTAACGACATGGCCCACTCTGATCCCGACGCGCAAGCCCCGTGGTATGGGGGCTGGTCGCGATAAGTATGTGAATGTCGCAGATAGGTAAATGGGCGGTTGCGGCGTTACGCAGAATCGCCACCATAAAGCCGAGCATCGGCAGTGGAGAGCAAGCATGTCCAACAATTTCCTGAACCCGGTAACCACCCAGACCTGGGCCAATGGTCGGCACATCGTCCGTTGCGTCAAAGTCATCCAGGAAACCTGGGACGTGCGCACCTTTTGCTTCATGGCCGACCAGCCGATTCTGTTCTTTTTCAAGCCGGGGCAGTTCGTCACCCTGGAGCTGGAGATCGAAGGCCAGCCGATCATGCGCTCGTACACCATTTCCAGTTCGCCGTCGGTGCCGTACAGCTTCTCGGTGACCATCAAGCGGGTGCCGGGCGGGCGGGTTTCCAATTGGCTGCACGACACCCTGCATGAAGGCCAGGAGCTGGCGGTACACGGGCCGGTCGGGCTGTTCAATGCCATCGACTTCCCAAGCCCCAAAGTGCTGTACCTCAGTGGCGGCGTCGGCATCACGCCGGTAATGTCCATGGCGCGCTGGTTCTACGACACCAACGCGAATGTCGACATGACCTTTATCCACAGCGCCCGCTCGCCCAAAGACATCATTTACCACCGCGAGCTGGAACACATGGCGTCGCGGATCGACAACTTCAGCCTGCACCTGATCTGTGAAAAACACGGGCTGGGCGAGCCCTGGGCGGGTTATCGCGGTTACCTGAACCACAAGATGCTGGAATTGATGGTGCCGGACTTCCTTGAGCGCGAAGTGTTCTGCTGCGGCCCTACGCCGTACATGAGCGCGGTAAAACGCCTGCTGGAGGCCGCCGGCTTTGACATGACGCGCTATCACGAGGAGTCCTTCGGCGCCACGCCGCCGGAAGCCCGTGCCGATGCGGTGGAACAGGCCGAGCAAGCGGCTGATGCACCAGAGGTCGACCTGGCGGACCTGCACCAAGTGGAATTTATCGCCTCCGGCAAAAGCATTCGTGTGGCACCGGGCGAAACCGTGCACGCGGCTGCGGCCAAGCTTGGCCTGCTGATACCCAAAGCGTGCGGCATGGGTATTTGTGGAACCTGCAAGGTCATGAAGCTGGGCGGGGAGGTCGAGATGGACCACAACGGCGGGATCACCGAGGAAGACGAAGCCGAAGGCTACATCCTGTCGTGCTGCAGCGTGCCGAAAGGCGACGTACGCATCGAGTTCTAATAGGACGGGACGCGGAGCGTCCCTGGAGGCATTCCCACGCAGAGCGTGGGAACGAGTTGGTTGAGTGAGCCACCCCGATCATTCCCACGCTCCGCGTGGGAATGCAGCCCGTGACGCTCCGCGTCACAAAGTGCCCGGGATTCAAGCCATGCCCACAGGACGGGACGCGGAGCGCCCCAGGAGGCGTTCCCACGCAGAGCGTGGGAACGAGTTGGTTGAGTGAGCCATCCCGATCGTTCCCACGCTCCGCGTGGGAATGCAGCCCGTGACGCTCCGCGTCACAAAGTGCCCGGCATTCAAGCCATGCCCACAGGACGGGACACGGAGCGCCCCAGGAGGCATTCCCACGCAGAGCGTGGGAACGAGTTGGTTGAGTGAGCCACCCCGATCGTTCCCACGCTCCGCGTGGGAATGCAGCCCGTGACGCTCCGCGTCACAAAGTGCCCGGCATTCAAGCCATGCCCACAGGACGGGACGCGGAGCGCCCCAGGAGGCGTTCCCACGCAGAGCGTGGGAACGAGCACTAGTGCCACTGTTGAATTTCGATGAGTCCTTCTTGCCCTGCGTAGTTGCGTGCACTGGAATACCGCCAGTGTTCGGCTAAGTCCACATATCCTCGTTTCACCGGGTTGTGGTGAATGTAATCAAGCTTTTGGTGCATCACCCCCTCGCTGTACACCAACTCAGCGTGTGAGCCTTCCTGCCAAAGTTGATAAACCCGGTCTGCCTTGTGCGCCCTTTTGCTGAACCGCAGGCGTTGTAATAAACGCTCTGCGCCTCGGCGCTGCAAATCATCAATGATGGTACGGGCGGTAAAGGATTTGAATTGGCTCACGCACTTGTCGAGGTCGGGGGCCTGAGCGAGGAAGTGCAGGTGGTTTTCGAGAACGACGTAGCCGAAGAGATTTAAGGCATGTTGGTTTTGTTGATATCGCCAGCAGTCCAAAAGATGACCAACGATGTAGTCACGGGTGAACAGCGGCAGCCATTCCATGACGGTGCAGGTGAGGAAGTGCGGCTTTTCAGGTTCGGTGATGACGTAGCGGCTTCTGCCCATGGATTCGTCCTTGAATCTGGGTGCGGGTTGGACGCGCAGCGTCGGGGGAGGCATTCCCACGCAGAGCGTGGGAACGATCAAAGTCAGCCAAGGCCGCGTCGCAGGTCATGAGTCTGTGAGGCGGGCTCGTTAACGGTTACTGCGCGTAGACATGCACGACAAAGTGCTGGCCTGATGCTGTCAATTCATAGGACTTGTCGTAGATCCTCAGTGTCCTCGATGGTTCGCGGATGGTATCGCCGACGTTGGCGATCTTCCGGAATTCATCCCAGTCGATGACGGTGGTGCTGGTAGTGCCGTCGATTCTGAGGTTATTGCCGTCGCATTGATATTCCATAGGTTTAGCTCTCTGCTGGATTTCCGTTTCCGGCCGATTATTCGGCAGGCAGTGGTTCCCGAAAGGTGGCCGCTGCAGCGGCGTTTTCCTTTCGGGTTCCAAGAGGCTAGTCGATGAAATTGGGCTGTGATGCTGTCAGAAACAACAAATAACAGTCTCGGCAATGCGCCAGTACTCGTAAGACTTAAGCGTTCATCACTTCCCTGATGTCTGCGGCTAATTCTCTTACACGATCTTCCTCTGTATCCCACGCACACATGAACCGTGCGCCACCTTTGCCGATGAAGGTGTAGAAGCGCCAGCCCTTGGCCGTCAGCGCCGCAATGGCCGGTTCCGAGAGTTGCAGGAACACGCCGTTGGCCTGTACCGGGAACATCAGTTCCACGCCGGAAATGTCCGCCACCAGGCTGCTGAGCAATTGCGCGCAGTGGTTGGCGTGGCGGGCGTGTTTGAGCCAGGCGTCGTTTTCCAGCAGGCCCACCCATGGCGCGGAGAGAAAGCGCATTTTCGAGGCCAGTTGGCCGGCCTGTTTGCAACGGTAATCGAAGTCTTCAGCCAGTTTGTGGTTGAAGAACAGGATGGCTTCGCCCACGGCCATGCCGTTTTTGGTGCCGCCGAAACACAGCACGTCCACGCCGGCTTTCCAGGTCAGATCGGCCGGCGAGCAGCCGAGGAACGCGCAGGCATTGGAGAAGCGCGCGCCGTCCATGTGCAGGTTCAGGCCCAGCTCTTTGCAGGTGACGCTGATGGCGCGGATTTCTTCCGGGGTGTACACGCTGCCCACTTCCGTGGCTTGGGTGAGGGTGACCACGCGCGGTTTGGGGTAGTGGATGTCCTGGCGCTTGAGGGCGATCTCGCGGATTGATTCCGGGGTCAGCTTGCCGTTTTCGGTGCGTGCGGTGAGCAGCTTGGAGCCGTTGGAGAAAAACTCCGGCGCGCCGCATTCGTCGGTTTCGACGTGGGCGGTTTCCGAGCAAATCACGCTATGGTAGCTCTGGCACAGCGAAGACAGCGCCAGGGAATTGGCGGCGGTGCCGTTGAAGGCGAAGAACACTTCGCAGTCGGTTTCGAACAAATTGCGGAAACCGTCGGCGGCACGGTGGGTCCACTCATCATCGCCGTAGGCGCGTTGATGGCCCTGGTTGGCTTGTTCCATGGCGGCCCAGGCTTCCGGACAGATGCCGGAATAGTTGTCGCTGGCGAATTGTTGGCTCTTGTCAGTCATGGCCCATTCCTGTGGTCGATGTTGGTGCGCACTGTAACCAAGATTGTCGCGGGTGCGCACGCACTGTAAATGCAAAGTCACTGGGGAATTATGCACGGTACACACACGTTGGCTGTCGGACGCGTCCGCGATGGCGCACTGGATTTGCTCAAGTGGCTGGCGCTGATGAGCATGGTACTCGACCATTTGCGTTATGTCGGTTTGAGCCTGGACGGCCTGTACGTGCCGGGGCGCCTGGCGTTTCCGTGGTTTTGCCTGGCGATTGCAGCCAATTTGCACCGGGTCGCCCATGCTCCCGTGACCGGCCAATGGCGCTACCTGGGCTGGCTGTTGCTGTTCAGTGTGCTCAGTGAAGTGCCCTACCGGCTGTTTATCGAGGATGCCGATACGTTGAACGTCTTGCCGACGTTGGCGCTGGGGTTGCTGGTTGCCCGAGGATGGCAGCAGAAGGCGCTGTTTGATCGAGGATTGGCGCTGATTGCCCTGGCGGCCGGCGCGGTATTTTCCAGTCAGCTGATGTTCGGGTTTTTCGGTGTGTTGCTGCCGCTGGCGATGCTGCTGGTGTTTCGCCGCCCTTGGTATTTCAGCCTTTTGCCGGGTTTGGTCTGCCTGGCCGGTAATCAGTGGCAGATCCTGCTCAATAGCGGCACGCCTGTGGCGCTTCTGGGGTTGGCCGCTTGCCTGATTGCGCCATTGGCGGGTTTGTTCTTGTTGCGACATGCCAAAAACGCCTCGCCACCGGCCATGCGCCGCTGGGCGTATGCGCTGTATCCGCTGCATTTTCTGTTGCTATTACTCGTCCGCCAGGCTCTCGCCTAACCCCTTGTGGGAGCGGGCTTGCTCGCGAAGGCGGTGGGTCAGCCAATACATGTGCAAGCTGACTCACCGCCTTCGCG
>NZ_CBFHAZ010000128.1:0-15510 GCF_965653655.1 Pseudomonas onubensis
AATGCGGTGTGTCAGCCACCCATTGTGCTGGCTGACACACCGCATTCGCGAGCAAGCCCGCTCCCACATGTGATCTTCAGCGTTACTCAGGTGCCGGCAGGCGCATCCGGCACCTGCGGCAACGCCACGCCCTTGGGCCACAACATCCAGATCTGCCCCTGCTGCTTCATATTCCCCGCCAACTCACCCGCCGCATCACCGGTGCCCCAGAACAAGTCTGCGCGCACTTCGCCGGTGATCGCGCCGCCGGTGTCCTGCGCGGCGACGGGCCGTGCGATGGGCGAGCCATCGGGTTTGGTGGTCGACAGCCACAACAGGCTGCCCAGTGGAATCACCTTGCGGTCCACCGCCACGCTGTAACCCGCCGTCAGCGGCACATTCAGTGAGCCACGCGGGCCTTCGTTGCTGTCCGGGCGGGCGCTGAAAAACACGTAGCTGGGGTTGCTCGCCAACAATTGCGGAATACGCTGCGGGTTGGCCTTGGCCCAGGCGCTGATGGCGCCCATGGTCACGTCCTCTTTGTTCAGCTCGCCTTGCTCCACCAGCCAGCGGCCGATGGGGCGGTAGGGGTAGCCATTCTGGTCGCCATAACCGACGCGCAGTTGGCGCCCACCGGCCAGTTGAATACGCCCCGAGCCCTGGATCTGCAGGAACTGCAGGTCCATCGGGTTGGTCAGCCAGGCAATCGGCTTGGCCGTGGAACCCTGGCCGTTGATGGTGCTGGCATCGTCATAGGGCTTGAGCACGCGGCCCTCAAGGCGACCGCGCAGGCGCTTGCCCTTGAGTTCCGGGTAGATGCTTTCCAGGTTGACGATGATCAGGTCATCCGGCACGCCGTACACCGGCACATGGGCGGTGGCGGTTTCGGTCAGGCTGCCGGGGTAGACCGGCTCGTAGTAGCCGGTGATCAAGCCATTAGGTGTGTTGTCGGCCGAGCGCAGGCCGAACACATCCAGGCGCTCCTTGAGAAAACCGCGCACGGCCACGGCATCGCCCGGTACGGTGGTGGCGGCGGCACAGGTCGCGCCCCATACCGGATCAGCCTTGAGGCGCTGGCAGGCACTGCGCCAGGATTCAAACCCGGCCAGCAGGTCGCTGTCGGACACCGCCGGCAGCGCTTCCCACGGTGCACTGACATAGGTGGCGACGGCATGGGGCTTGGCCGCTTCTTCTTTTTTGCCAGCGTCTTTGCCGCCATCACAACCGGCCAACAGCGCAACCATCGGCAGAGCCCACACCATTCGGCGGCTCCAGCGTTTCAAGGTGACATTCATACACGTAATTCCTGAAGCAGTTGCCTGCGCCGCAGCGCATTCGGGCAACCCTTATTATTAATAGGGCTATTGGTCTTTGCAGGCGGGGCGAGGATACTGGCCGCCGTTTTCCGTGACCTTGAAGCCATCATGACTTTTAAAAAACTGACCGTGGTATTGCTGGCCTGCCTGACCTTGTCCGCCTGCGGCGGTGTCGATCCGAATTCGCCCCTGGGCCAACGCAAGGCCATCTTCAAGCAGATGCTCAAGACCGGCGAAGACCTGGGCGGCATGCTGCGTGGGCGTATCCCGTTCGACGGCGCGAAGTTCGCCGAAGGCGCGGTCAAGCTCGATGCGTTGTCCCACGAACCGTGGAAGCATTTCCCGAGTGTGCGCGAGGAAGATCACACCAGCGCCAAGGACACGGTGTGGCAACAGCAGGCACGCTTCCAGGAGTTGGCCCGAAACCTTGAAGCGGCCACCGGTGAATTGGTGCTCGCAAGCCAGGTGCAGCCCTACAAGGCCAGCAACCTGGGGCCTGCGGTGCAGAAAGTCGAAGATGCCTGCACGGCCTGCCATAAACAGTTTCGCGACCATTGACCGGTTTTACTTGTCGAGTTCTTCGACGGCGTCTTGCAGTTCCTTGCGCGACTGAGCGAGCTTGTCTTTGCGTTTGTTGATCTTGTCGGCATCGCCCTTTTTCATCGCCTTGTCGAGGTCGGCCTGACGACGGGTGACTTCGTGCTTGGCGTCGAGCACCTTGTTCTCGCGTTCTTTGCGCAAGGACGCATCGGTGCAGTTAGCGGTGACTTCATTCAGGGCTGTTTCCAGGCCGGCTTGTTGTGCGCTGTTGCCATGGGCCTTGGCTTGTTCGATTTGTGCGCTGATGGCCTGGCGCTTGGCGGCGCAACCGGTGAGTTCCGGCACTTCTTCGGCGGCCAGCAGCGGCATGCTCGTAAAGCTCACGGCGGTCAACAAGGCAAATGGGGCTAGAAATTTCATATGAGGCTCCAAGGTCGCAATAAGATGGCAGGGTGAATTCTGCCGGGTTGAAGGTAGCTCGGTTGGGCTTAAAACCCGTCAATTCCGGCCACACGTAATGTTTCAGCTAACGCTTGTACTTGCGGGTCGCGAAAAAAAGCGCTCAATTGCGCCGCGCGGCCCGGGCCAATGCCATCGGTAGTCAGCCAGGCTTGAGTGTCTTTGGCGGCCAGGGCCTGCCAGCCTCCCTCCAGATCGTTACGCGCCGAAGGCGGTACACCCAGGGCCTTTAGCCATTGTGCAAAGGGGCGTTGCCGCGCGCTTTGCAGGCTGTCGAGCACCCGGGCACGGCGGCGATCCCCGAAGCCGTCAATGTTAGCAAGCTCTGCCGCATCCAGGGTTAACCAATCGAGAATGCCTGCGATTAGACCGGCCTGGATCAATGCGTTCCAGGTCTCGCGGCCCATATAGGGCAGGGCCAGCCCCTGGTTGCTGCTCAGCCAGGTAAGGCGCGCGAGCAATTGCTCCTCACAGCCCGGGTCCAGTTGCCAGCAACTCAAGGCATGAAAGTTGCGCGCATCGGGCACTTGCACCGCCACCCTGGTCTCGTTGCGCAGGATCACTTGCTCCAGCCGCGGAATCACCTGGCCGGCAAGGCTGATGGAGACCTGATCGCCAGGGCGGATGTCCAACGCGTGCCAGTGCTTCAAGGAGCCAACGCTGACGCGGCGGATTTGCCGATCGTCCAGCCGCACCGGCTCCAGTTCCAGAATAGGTGTGATACGCCCCGTGCGGCCGACCTTGAACTGTACCTTGCGCACCAGCGCCAATGCCTTGGTTACCGGGTACTTCCAGGCCACCGCCCAGTAAGGCGCGCTGGCTTGCCAGCGGTTGGCAGGCGCGTGCAGAGCCTGGTGCAATACCACGCCATCGCTGGCAAAAGGCAACGGATGGTTGTACCAGTAACGGCGCCAGTGCGCGGCTTCAGTGAGGTTTTGCACGGGGTGGCTGTAGCGGCGGCTATCAGTGAAGCCCCAGCGCGCCAAGGTGGCCAGGCGCGTGCTGAAGTCTGCCGGGCCGTCGGGCCAGGCCCAGACAAACAGCCCGATCCTGGAAGCCTCGGCCTCATCTAACTGCCGGCGATTCATCAGCCCGGCCACTTTGCTGCGAGCACTGAGCCCGCCGTGTTCGGACTGCACATGATCGTCAAGGCGCCAATAGAGTTCGCCTTGCAGCACCAGGTCGATGGGCTCGGGCAATTGCTGGACAATGCCCTGGATCTTGTGCGCGGCGGCTGTCCAATCCTGACCGAGCAGGCCGTCGCCACGGCTGATGAGCTGGCTCAGGCGGCCTTTGCGATACACCAGCGTCACCGCAACGCCGTCGACCTTGGGCTGCACCCGGACGTCCTGGCGTGTCTTGAGCCACTCACCCACGGCCTCTTCATCCACCAGCTTTTCCAGGCCGGTATGAGCGACCGGATGGGGCTGTGTACCACGCGCACCTGCCAGCGGGTTGTCCGCCGTCGACTGTGTTTGCGCAAAACAGGCCTGCCACCGCGCCAGGCGCTGTCGGGCCTGGTCGTATAGCTCGTCGCTGACCGGGGACTGACCGAGCCGGTGGTAACTGTCATCCCACAGCTTGATCTGCTCAGCCAGGGTGCCGACCTGTGAGCGGGCCTCTTCGGGGCAGTCTTCGGCCCGGGCCAGAAATGCCAGGGCGCTGAGTACAAGGGCAATCAGTAAATGCATGATGAGCATCCTTGCTCGGAAGGGACGCCCAGCCTAAGTGATCCCGGCGGCCACAAAAAAGCCCCGGCAGGGCGGGGCTTTTTACCGGGTGTTTCCAGTGACTTGAACAGGCCGCCCAATGCCTTCACGGCATCGTTCTTTTCCATCTTGGCTTCCTGTGTTCGTTGCTTGGCATCGACCTTGGCTTGGGATTCAGCCAGTTTGTTACAACCTTTGTTGAGCTGCTTCTGTGCTGCTTTAAAGGCGCAGGCCATAAAAAGCCCCGCCGGATGAATCCGACGGGGCTTTTGGTGCAACGCGTGCTTACAGGCCGGCGGCTGTGCGCAAGTCGTTGGCGCGGTCGGTTTTTTCCCAGGTGAAGGTGGTGAAGGTGTCGTCGCCGACAGTCTTCTGCGCAGGGGTACGACCGAAGTGGCCATAGGCTGCGGTGTCCTGGTACATCGGGTGCAGCAGGTCGAGCATAGTGGTGATGGCGTACGGGCGCAGGTCGAAGATCTCACGCACCAGCTTGACGATCTTGTCATCGCTGATCTTGCCGGTGCCGAAGGTATTCAGCGAGATCGACGTAGGCTGGGCCACACCGATCGCGTAGGAAACCTGAATCTCGCAACGCTCGGCCAGGCCGGCCGCGACGATGTTCTTGGCCACGTAACGACCGGCGTAGGCCGCCGAGCGGTCAACCTTGGAGGGGTCTTTACCCGAGAACGCACCACCGCCGTGACGGGCCATGCCGCCGTAGCTGTCGACGATGATCTTGCGACCGGTCAGGCCGCAGTCACCCACCGGGCCGCCGATGATGAACTGGCCAGTCGGGTTGATGTGGAACTGGGTGTCTTTGGTCAGCAGTTCGGCAGGCAGCACGTGCTTGACGATCAGCTCCATCACGCCTTCACGCAGGTCGGCGTAAGACACGTCCGGGTTGTGCTGGGTCGACAGTACAACGGCGTCGATGCCCACCACTTTGCCGCCTTCGTAACGGCAGGTGACCTGGGACTTGGCGTCCGGGCGCAGCCACGGCAGCACGCCGGATTTACGCGCTTCGGCCTGGCGCTGCACAAGCTGGTGCGAGAAGGTGATCGGTGCCGGCATCAGTACGTCGGTTTCGTTGCTGGCATAGCCGAACATCAGGCCCTGGTCGCCGGCGCCCTGATCTTCTGGCTTGGCGCGGTCCACACCCTGGTTGATGTCGGGGGACTGCTTGCCGATGATGTTCATCACGCCGCAGGTCGCGCCGTCGAAGCCGACGTCGGAGCTGTTGTAGCCAATGTCGGTGATCACATCACGAACGATCTGCTCCAGGTCGACCCAGGCGGTGGTGGTGACTTCACCGGCGATGATCGCCACGCCCGTTTTCACCAGCGTCTCGCACGCCACGCGGGCGAACTTGTCTTCAGCAATGATGGCGTCCAGCACCGCGTCAGAAATCTGGTCGGCGATTTTGTCCGGATGCCCTTCAGACACGGACTCGGAGGTGAAAAGGGAGTATTCGCTCATCTCGATGTTTTCCTGATATTTACCGATGGTGAGTGTCGCCAGTCGGTCGCTGAAAGTGGCGGACCTGGATCTGGAAACCATTACGTAAACCTACATAGAGGCTTTCCCCGGGAACGAGTCCCGCAGCGGTGGCCCAACGGGCCAGATCGTCCTGTTCAAAACCCAACCAGAGATCACCGCAGGCCTCCTTGGCCCAATTCTGGTTGTGGCTGCATAAATCTGTGACCAGCAAGCTGCCGCCCGGTTGCAGCAAATTCGCCATCTGCTTGAGGGCTTCGGCGGGGGCTGCAAAATGGTGCAAGACCATGTTCAGCACCACGCAATCGGCCCGCAGGCTGGTGTCATTCAACGCGTCGGCCAACTGCAGGCTGACGTTGCCCAGCGCTTCGCGCTCGCACAGCTGGCGCGCCAGCTCAAGCATTGCCGGGCTGTTGTCCAGCGCCGTCACCTGCTTGAAGCGGCGCGCCAGTTCCGGCAGAAAGCCACCGTCGCCAGGGCCGACTTCGAGTGCCGTCGCTTCATCACTGAAGCTCAGCTTGTCCAACAGCGCCAGTACGCTTTCGCGGTATTGGGGCAAACCGGCGATCAGGTCCTGTTGGGCGCGAAACTTCTCGGCTACCCGTGAGAAAAAATCCTGGCTGGCGGCGGCGCGTTGCCCGTGGACCTGGCTGATGCGCGACTGCACGTCGCTGGGCAGGGCCAAACTATCGACTTCTTCGAGCAATGCCGCATGCAACTTGCCGCCGAGCAACTCGGTGTGGGGCAGGGCACGGCGGTAAAAAATCGCATTGCCTTCGCGGCGCGTAGCCACCAGCTCCGCCTGGGCCAGCACCTTGAGGTGGTGGCTCATGCCGGATTGGCCGATGGCGAAGATCTGCGCCAGTTCCAGCACCCCAAAAGAGTCATTGGCCAGTGCGCGCAATACGTTCAAGCGCAACGGATCACCAGCGGCCTTGCATAAGGCAGCCAGCTCATCGCCGTCGTCGGGACGCAGGGAGGGCACGGGTAGGTTCATAAGGCCAGCAGTCTAGTGACGGGCGGAAATCCCTGCAAGGCCAATATCAAAAAGTTTTGATATTGGTCGATAATCGGTAGTTATAAGCAGCCGCTATAACCTTTAGACGAACCGGTGAACTGTTTCTGCAAGCCAATGCCGGGTAAACCGCAGGAAAAACACCTCCAAGTGACTATCTGTCATTGCCCGCAGGCGGTGGCTGAGGGAAAATGCCGGTCCTTTTTTCCGTTTCTTCTACTCAAACCCCAGGAGATCAGCGATGCCCAGCCGTCGTGAGCGTGCCAACGCCATTCGTGCCCTCAGCATGGATGCCGTGCAAAAAGCCAACAGCGGCCATCCCGGTGCCCCGATGGGCATGGCGGATATCGCCGAGGTACTTTGGCGTGACTACCTGAAACACAACCCGAGCAACCCGTCGTTCGCCGACCGTGACCGCTTCGTGCTGTCCAACGGCCACGGCTCGATGCTGATCTACTCGCTGCTGCACCTGACCGGCTACGACGTCACCATCGATGACCTCAAGAGCTTCCGCCAGCTGCACAGCCGCACGCCGGGCCACCCGGAATTCGGCTACACCCCGGGCGTCGAGACCACCACTGGCCCGCTGGGCCAAGGCCTGGCCAACGCCGTGGGTTTTGCCCTGGCTGAAAAAGTATTGGGCGCGCAGTTCAACCGTCCTGGCCACGACATCGTCGACCACCATACCTATGTGTTTCTGGGTGATGGCTGCATGATGGAAGGCATTTCCCACGAAGTCGCTTCCCTGGCCGGCACTCTGGGCCTGGGCAAGCTGATTGCCTTCTACGATGACAACGGCATCTCCATCGACGGCGAAGTCGAAGGCTGGTTCACCGACGACACGCCAAAGCGTTTCGAAGCCTACAACTGGCAGGTGATCCGCAACGTTGACGGCCACGATCCGGAAGAGATCAAGACCGCCATCGACACCGCCCGCAAGAGCGAGCAGCCGACCCTGATCTGCTGCAAGACCATCATCGGTTTCGGCTCGCCGAACAAGCAAGGTAAAGAAGACTGCCACGGCGCCCCACTGGGTGACGCGGAAATCGCCCTGGCGCGCGAAGCGCTGAAGTGGAACCACGGCCCGTTCGACATCCCGGCTGACATCTACGCCGAGTGGAGCGCCAAGGAAAAAGGCCTGGCCGCCGAAGCCGAGTGGGACCAGCGCTTTGCTGCCTACTCCGCTGAATTCCCGGAGTTGGCCAACGAACTGGTACGCCGCCTGGCTGGTGACCTGCCTGCCGACTTCTCGGAAAAAGCCTCGGCCTACATCGCCGAAGTCGCGGCCAAGGGCGAGACCATCGCCAGCCGTAAAGCCAGCCAGAACACCCTGAACGCGTTTGGCCCATTGCTGCCTGAGATCCTCGGCGGTTCGGCTGACCTGGCCGGTTCCAACCTGACCCTGTGGAAAGGTTGCAAAGGTGTGTCGGCCGAAGACGCCAGCGGCAACTACATGTACTACGGCGTGCGCGAGTTCGGCATGAGCGCCATCATGAACGGCGTGTCCCTGCACGGCGGCCTGGTGCCTTACGGCGCGACCTTCCTGATGTTCATGGAATACGCGCGTAACGCGGTACGTATGGCGGCGCTGATGAAGAAGCGTGTGATCCATGTGTACACCCACGACTCCATCGGCCTGGGCGAAGACGGCCCGACGCACCAGCCGGTCGAGCAACTGACCAGTTTGCGCACCACGCCGAACCTGGATTGCTGGCGCCCAGCCGACGCGGTGGAATCCGCGGTGGCCTGGAAGCACGCTATCGAGCGCAAAGACGGCCCTTCGGCGCTGATCTTCTCGCGTCAGAACCTGCAACACCAAGTGCGTACCGACGCGCAGATCGCCAACATCAGCCGTGGCGGTTATGTGCTCAAAGACTGCATCGGCGAGCCGGAACTGATCCTGATCTCCACCGGCTCCGAAGTCGGCCTGACGGTTCAGGCCTACGACAAGCTGACCGCCCAGGGCCGCAACGTTCGCGTTGTGTCCATGCCGTGCACCAGCCTGTTCGAAGCCCAGGACGCGGACTACAAGCAATCGGTTCTGCCGTTGCAGGTCAGCGCGCGTATCGCCATCGAAGCGGCGCACGCCGACTACTGGTACAAGTACGTGGGCCTGGAAGGCCGCGTGATCGGTATGACCACCTACGGTGAGTCGGCGCCGGCGCCAGCCTTGTTCGAAGAATTCGGTTTCACCCTGGAAAACATCCTGGGTCAGGCTGAAGAACTGCTGGAAGACTAAGGCTGTAGATTGAGGTGGCTGTGCCGGCCTCTTCGCGAGCAAGCCCGCTCCCACATTTGGAATGCATTTCAACTGTGGGAGCGGGCTTGCTCGCGAAGGCGGCGGCACATTCACCCCTTCACCCAAGTTGATCGAGAACCCCATGCCTCAACCGCGTCCCTACAAAGTTGCACTCAACGGCTACGGCCGCATTGGTCGTTGCGTCTTGCGTGCTCTGTTTGAGCGAGGGGCGGCGGCCGGGTTTGAAATTGTGGCGATCAACGATTTGGCCGACATGGCCAGCATCGAATACCTGACACGCTTTGACTCCACCCACGGCCGCTTCCCCGGCGAAGTGCGGGTCGAGGGCGATTGTCTGCATATTAATGGCAACTGCGTGCAGGTCTTGCGCAGTGCCACCCCCGAAGGCATCGACTGGAAAGCACTGGGCGTTGACCTGGTGCTGGAGTGTTCCGGTGTCTACCACACCCGTGCCGATGGCCAGCGTTTTCTCGACGCCGGCGCGCCGCGTGTGCTGTTTTCCCAGCCGATGGCCAGCGAGGCAGATGTGGACGCCACCATCGTCTACGGCATCAACCAGGATTGCCTGACCGGCGATGAGTTGCTGGTGTCCAACGCCTCCTGCACCACCAACTGCAGCGTGCCGCTGTTGCGCCTGCTGGATCAGGCGATCGGCATCGATTATGTGTCGATCACCACGATTCACTCGGCGATGAACGACCAGCCGGTGATCGACGCCTATCATCATGAAGACCTGCGCCGCACGCGCTCGGCGTTCCAGTCAGTGATTCCGGTGTCTACCGGCCTGGCCCGTGGCATCGAGCGACTGTTGCCGGAACTTGCCGGGCGAATCCAGGCCAAAGCCGTACGGGTGCCGACGGTGAACGTGTCCTGTCTGGATATCACCATGCAAACCGTCAGCGACACTGACGCGACGGAGGTCAACCGGATCCTGCGCGACGCCGCCACCAGCGGCCCGCTCAAAGGCCTGCTGGCCTACACCGAGTTGCCGCACGCCAGTTGTGATTTCAACCATGACCCGCATTCGGCGATTGTCGATGCCAGCCAGACTCGTGTTTCCGGCCCCAGGCTGGTGAACATCCTGGCGTGGTTCGACAACGAATGGGGCTTTGCCAACCGCATGCTGGATGTGGCAGGGCACTATCTGCACATCGCTACCAAACAACCTCAACAGTAATTCAGGAACTGCGACCCATGACCGTGTTGAAGATGACCGACCTCGATCTGCAAGGTAAGCGCGTACTGATTCGCGAAGACCTCAACGTCCCAGTCAAGGACGGTGTTGTCACCAGCGATGCGCGAATCCTGGCCTCGCTGCCGACCATCAAGCTGGCCCTGGAAAAAGGCGCGGCCGTGATGGTCTGCTCCCACCTGGGTCGTCCGACCGAAGGTGAGTTCAGCGCCGAAAACAGCCTCAAGCCTGTAGCCGAGTACCTGAGCAAAGCCCTGGGCCGTGACGTGCCGCTGGTAGCCGATTACCTGAGCGGCGTCTTTGTAGCGCCTGGCGACATCGTGCTGTTCGAAAACGTGCGCTTCAACAAAGGCGAGAAAAAGAACAGCGACGAACTGGCCCAGCAATACGCGGCCCTGTGCGACGTGTTCGTGATGGACGCTTTCGGCACCGCGCACCGCGCCGAAGGCTCGACCCACGGCGTGGCCAAGTTCGCTAAAGTTGCAGCGGCTGGCCCGTTGCTGGCGGCTGAACTGGATGCATTGGGCAAGGCGCTGGGTGCTCCGGCACAACCGATGGCTGCCATCGTGGCCGGCTCCAAAGTGTCGACCAAGCTGGACGTGCTCAACAGCCTCAGCACCATCTGCAATCAGCTGATCGTCGGCGGCGGCATTGCCAACACCTTCCTGGCCGCAGCCGGGCACCCGGTGGGCAAGTCGCTGTACGAGCCAGACCTGCTCGACACGGCCCGCGCCATCGCCGCCAAAGTCAGTGTGCCGCTGCCGGTGGACGTGGTGGTTGCCAAGGAGTTCGCTGAAAGTGCCGAAGCAACCGTCAAGCTCATCGCTGACGTGGCGGCTGACGACATGATTCTGGATATCGGCCCACAAACCGCAGCCAACTTTGCCGAGCTGCTGAAAGCCTCCCAGACCATTCTGTGGAACGGCCCAGTCGGTGTGTTTGAGTTCGACCAGTTCGGCAACGGCACCCGAGTTCTGGCCAAGGCGATTGCCGAAAGCTCGGCATTCTCTATCGCCGGCGGTGGTGACACCCTGGCCGCCATCGATAAATATGGCGTTGCTGACCAGATCTCCTACATTTCTACCGGTGGCGGCGCATTCCTCGAATTCGTCGAAGGCAAAGTGTTGCCGGCCGTTGAAGTGCTGGAAACCCGAGCCAAAGGTTAAGGCTCGTGATCCGGAAAAGGAGCATTCCCATGATCAAGTCGTTGGCACTGGTGATCGCAGCGGGCCTGTTGGCCGGCTGCGGCAGCACGCCAAGCGCTGCGCCCGAGGCCGAAAAGCCCGGGGCTGCGCCGAAAAAAAGCTGCTACCAGGCCGACTGGCAAGCCGAAACCATGCCGGTGATCAACAAGCGCATCGGCAATGAACGTCTGGAACAATACGACGCCGCGCCCAACGGTCAGGAACAGGGTTGCCCATGACGGGTCTGATCAACTAACCGACAGCAGTGGCGGCCCTTGGGGCCGTCGTTCGAGGAGTGGCAATGAAAGGCGTTTTCGCCCTCGCAGCCCTGGCCTTGTTGGCCGGTTGCAGCAGCATGAACATGTTCAACAAGGCCGCAGAACCGGCAGACAAATGGACCACCTGGACCTGCGACAGCAAGGCCGAGGTCAACTGGCGCTTTACCAACCCGGCGCGTTCGGAGGTGGATGTACGCCTTGGCGGTTCGGACCAGGTTTATCGCCTTAAACAAGAGGTTGCCGCCTCGGGCGTGCTGTACAGCGACGGCCAATTGGCGTTTCACACAAAAGGTGAGGAAGGCCTGGTTTACTGGGTCGCCACTGATGATTTGATTGGGCGCGGCTGTAAGGCCCAGTAATACAGAACACGATCTCAACGGTAGTGAGGTCCAAATGTGGGAGCGGGCTTGCTCGCGAAAGCGGTGGTTCAGCTGACGAATTCGGTGACTGGTACACCGCATTCGCGAGCAAGCCCGCTCCCACAGTAGAGCCGGTTCCAAATCGAAATGAATGCGAACCGGACACTGCAATAACGATTCAGCACCTCAAGCTTAACCCCTTGATCTGCAATAACTTGAATAGCAGCCGCCGCTACGGCAGGCTTGCACGATTAACGACCCTCGACCGGGAGAGACAACACAATGGCACTTATCAGCATGCGTCAAATGCTGGACCACGCAGCCGAGTTCGGCTACGGCGTCCCAGCCTTTAACGTCAACAACCTTGAGCAGATGCGCGCCATCATGGAAGCCGCTGACAAGACCGACTCCCCCGTGATCGTCCAGGCTTCGGCCGGTGCGCGCAAATACGCTGGCGCCCCGTTCCTGCGTCACCTGATCCTCGCCGCGATCGAAGAATTCCCGCACATCCCGGTGTGCATGCACCAGGACCACGGCACCAGCCCTGACGTGTGCCAGCGCTCCATCCAACTGGGCTTCAGTTCGGTGATGATGGACGGCTCCCTGGGCGAAGACGGCAAGACCCCAACTGACTACGAGTACAACGTACGCGTAACCCAACAAACCGTGGCCATGGCTCACGCCTGTGGTGTTTCGGTTGAAGGCGAACTGGGCTGCCTGGGTTCCCTGGAAACCGGTATGGCCGGTGAAGAAGACGGCATCGGCGCCGAAGGCGTGCTGGATCACAGCCAGATGCTGACCGACCCGGAAGAAGCCGCTGACTTCGTGAAGAAAACCCAAGTGGACGCCCTGGCCATCGCCATCGGCACCAGCCACGGCGCCTACAAGTTCACCAAGCCACCTACCGGCGACGTGCTGGCCATCGACCGCATCAAGGAAATCCACAAACGCATCCCTAACACCCACCTGGTGATGCACGGTTCTTCCTCGGTCCCGCAAGAGTGGCTGGCGATCATCAACCAGTACGGCGGCGACATCAAAGAAACCTACGGCGTGCCGGTTGAAGAAATCGTCGAAGGCATCAAGTACGGCGTGCGCAAGGTCAACATCGACACCGACCTGCGTTTGGCGTCCACCGGTGCGATGCGTCGCCTGATGGCCACCAACCCGAGTGAATTTGACCCACGTAAATTCTTCGGTGCCACCGTGACGGCCATGCGTGATGTGTGTATCGCTCGCTACGAAGCGTTTGGTACTGCCGGTAATGCTTCGAAGATCAAACCGATCTCGTTGGAAGCCATGTACCAGCGTTACCTCAAAGGTGAGTTGAACGCCAAGGTGAACTAAGCCTCAGGCGTTTAGAAAGAAGCCCGCAGCGATGCGGGCTTTTTTGTGGTCGCGCGTTACAGACGGAAGGTGGTTGAAATGTCCGCCATAGTGGACATAATCATAATTAATACCTTAAAAGTCCTATATGGGTGACATTTTGCTTATCACCAATCCGCCCTCATTTGGCGAACGGCTGAGACAGCTGCGGCGGGCAAAGCAATACAGTCAGCAACAGCTCGCGGAAAAAGCTCGATGCAGTCGCAAGACAATCATTGATCTTGAAGCGGGGGAGAATGTGGCTATGTATACCGTATTCAGGGTGATTACCGCATTGGGTATGGCACTGGAGGTGGTTGATCGGCGCATCGACCTCAGATCCCTTGCCGAGTTGGTAGAGCGCGATGAGTAAGATCAAGCTGCTCAACATAACCACGCCCCAGGGCATGGCAGGCGAGCTGTCCAAAGGCTCACAGTTTTCGTTCGCCTATGCCTCGGCGCAGGCTTCGTCTGAAGTGTCATTGGTCATGCCCTATGACCCGACGCCTGCGGTCAGCAATGTCCTGCATCCGATTTTTGATATGAATGTGCCGGAGGGTTTCCTGGCTGATCAGATTAAACGTCGCATGGCCAAGCATATGCAGGTGGACGAAATGCGTTTGCTGTCAATCATTGGTGGCAATCAGATCGGTCGGTTAAGTTACGAGAACCCCGCTGAAGCTTCTGCACCGGTGACAGCGCAAGTGGGGTTGCAGGAAATCCTTTCTGCGGATGCCTCACAAGGCGTATTCGACTTCCTGGTCGAGACCTACTTTGAGTCAGGTATTTCCGGGGTGCAGCCGAAGGTGCTGGTACCTGACCTGGATAAGCTGACAGGCAGTCGCAAAACCATGCTCAGTTCTGATTTGATCGTGAAGTCCGGCGCTGATGAATATGCACACTTGGCTCAGAACGAATTCCTCTGTTTGGAAGCTGCTCGCCTTGCCGGCATGCAAACTCCGCGTTTCTGGCTGTCGGAACGGGGCGATCTGTTTGTCATGGAGCGCTTTGATCTGACGGAGTCTGGCAGGTTGGGTTTCGAGGACATGGCAGTGCTGTTGGGACTGAACAAAGATCCTCACGACAACTACAAGTATTCCCAAAGTTACGAAACGCTAGCGGCGGTGATAAATGAGGTTTGCCGGCAGGGTGATGTGCTGCGTGAACTCGAACGTTTTTATTCATCTGTGTGCTTGTCGGTCATGGTGCGCAATGGCGATGCTCATCTGAAAAATTTCGGTGTGCTCTATACCCATCCCGGTGCGCTGCAAACCGTGCAGTTAGCCCCTGTATTCGATGTCACAACGACTACCGTGTATGAAAATTACAACCCCAAGTCTGGTCAGTCACTGGTCGACCGTACCTTGGCGATCAAGATGAACAAGACAAAGGCCTACCCGGATCGCCAGCAACTGATCGAGTTCGGTCGCAAGCACTGTGCTGTTGCAAACCCAGGCGCGATTATTGAGCGAATCAGCGATGCCATGTCTGAGGCGCTAAGCGCGCATAAAGTACACATAGACGTCGAGCTGTTTTCAACGATGCAGAAGGAGTGGGACGCCGGCCGCGCAATGGCGCTTCATGATTCGGTGGTATCGGGGATGAGACGAAAGCCAGTGGAAAAACGGGCGCCATAAGTACCTGTAAAGAAGCCCGCAGCAATGCGGGCTTTTTTGTGGCTGGGATTTGATCAGGCGGCGATATCGAAGCCCCGGTGCTCAATGACGCGGAACACGTCGCTCACGTCCTGCACCAGAATACGTGCGGTATTGGCCACGTTGTTCAGGTCGCGCTCGGCGAAGTCCGGCAGGCTGGAGCAGGCCATCAGGTTGAGGTGTTCGAGGGCGGCGTTGAGGCGCTCGCGCAGGCAGGCGTGGAGGTCGGGCAGTGGGGCGGCGCTGTCGATCAAGAGCACGGGGGAGTCGGTGGCGGACTCGGTGCAGGGGTAGAAGCGGCGGGGTGGTAATGGGTCGGTCATGGTGAATCCTTAACTCAAAAGAAGAATGACCACCGTTTGCTGCGAAACAAATTGGGTGGCAGCTGTACGCGGGTTCGCAGACCGAGGAGTTAAGACCCGGCAGACCCGAAGGTCTCCCACGCACAGCCGCCATAACAAGGACGGCCGTCGGCGGAGCGCCGGGGCCGTTTGTGACGGGTGCAGTATTAACTCGGTAGGGCTGCGAAACCCTATCGCTGTTCTCAGCGACGGGGCGAACTATAAGCGGCGATCTGTCTGCCCGCAATGGTCGTGTAGGACCAACCTAGACCTTTGAACCGATGGAGATCCAATGTGGGAGCCGGGCTTGCCCGCGATGACGGTGTGTCAGCCAACATCAGCAGTGCCTGACACACCGTCATCG
>NZ_CBFHAZ010000129.1:0-15168 GCF_965653655.1 Pseudomonas onubensis
GTCAGTTACAGATGAATTGACTGACACACCGCATTCGCGAGCAAGCCCGCTCCCACAGTTGACCGCATGCAGTTCGGAACATGTGCTTTTCTGTGGGAGCTGGCTTGCCTGCGATGCAGACACCTCGGTACATCAGTTACACAGAGTTGATGCTATCGCAGGCAAGCCAACTCCCACATTAGACCGAGTATGGCTCTGCTGTTGCTCTGCTGTTGCTCTGCTGTTGCTTTGCTGTTGCTTTGCTGTTGCTTTGCTGTTGCTGTTGCTCTGGCCCTTAAATCCTTTTCGCTGGCGAAGTCAGCGGTCTTTTGATCTGCGCTTTTGATCTTGATCTGAAATCGCCCCGTCAAACACGATGGCCGGAATTCGACAGTGATTTGGGGGGTAAACCGGCAGGGATGCCGGTTTAGCCGCGCTGGGCCAAGGATGGCCCATCGCGGCGGCCCCCCAAATCAGTGTCGGATTGCGGGCATGCCGAGCCATAGCGAGGCACCGAGTGTTGGGGCGAAGACCTTTTGCTTACTTTTGGGTCTTTCCAAAAGTGAGCCGCTGTAAGAGCGGAACCCTACTCAGCCGTTACCGCAGCAACGGATATGTACACCACCAAAAGACCGCCATCGCAGGCAAGCCAGCTCCCACATTACCTACCCAGCCAACTCATGCAGCCGGCAGTACTCCTCCCAACCCAACCCCGCCATCTGCGCGACTTCTTTGTGCACTTCCAGGCGCTGCTCCTCAAAAGCTTCAGCCGACTCGGCCGTCAACTTCAGCGTCAGCTCCCAGGCAAACAGATTCTGGCGCTCAGCCTCGGCCTCGAAAGCCTCATGCAAGCGCTCGGCGCGATACTGCGCGAGGGTTTCGCCTTTGGCTTGGGCGGCCAGAGGGTTGAGGGTATCCAGTTGCGTCGCTACCTCGGGGTGTTCACTCAAGAAACGGTCGAGGGCGCGCTGGTGGTTATCACCGGGTTCTGACAAGGGCTTACTCCTGATGGGATGAAGTGAATAGATGGGGTCACGCTCCAGGCTTTGCAATCAGCTAGTGGGCAATTGCCGCGTAGGCGCGCAGGGTCGCTGGCCTGGGCATCGGGAAACGGGTTTGAGGGCTAACCCGACGGTTGCGACAAGCCGCGCAAACTGAAAGTAATTCTGAATAATTAATCGTAGTGCGGCAAAAGCCTTTCGCAACCGGTAGGTGGCCGTGTAGCGTTACATGGGATTTTTGGGCACTGCCAAGCATGGGCAGAAAGCGATACGGGCAGAGGGACGGGGCATGGCGCAAACGCTGTTCAAACTTTTCCTCACCCAACGCCTGGCGGCCTTGGCCAGCACCGAGTCATTGCGTGCTATCCGCGAGGGCTTGCTGTGGATCCTGCCGTGCCTGCTGGTGTCAGCCGGTTTCCTGATTCTGTCCGAATGCGCCAAGGTGCTGGGCTTCGATCCGCAGGTGGTGGCCTTTCTGTCGGGGCTGCACAACCAGATCAGCTCGGTGATCCCGCTGCTGGTGGCGGCATCGATTGGTTACATGCTTGCCATCCAGCACCGGCTGCCACAATTGCCAGTGGCCTTTTTGTGCCTGGCCCACGTGGTGGTTGCCACGTTTGTGTTGCGTGATTACCCGCGAGCATCGGCGACGTTTGTGTTGTTTATCGCCATCGCTTCGCCGTTGTTGAATGTGCCGGCGATCGCCTGGCTGCATCGTTTTCGCTGGACGCGCCTGGTCAACGAAGACCTGGTGGGCCACAACCTGCGCGGCACCATCAATATGGTGGTGCCAGGCGCCATCACGGCGTTGTTGCTGGTGGTGGTGTTGTCGTTGCTGGTGCAGATCCCCTATGTGGCGCAGCTGCAGGGGCCGCAGGTACTGGATGCGCTGCAATCGCCCTATGGCAGCGGGTTGTTTGTCACCCTGATGAACTCATTGCTGTGGTTTTTCGGCATTCACGGTGTGTACGCCATGCAGCCGCTGTTCGATGTGCTGGACCAGGCCGTGGTGCTCAATGGCGCTGCACTCGCGGCGGGTGAGCCGGTCAAGTACCTGCTCAACAGTGGCTTGCTCGGCTCTTTCGCATTTATCGGTGGCTCGGGCGGGGCGCTGTGTTTGCTGCTGGCGATCCTGTTGTTTTCCAAAAGCCAGTCCATGCGTTTGCTGGCGATGGCCAGCCTGCCGCTGTCGTTGTTCAATGTCAGCGAAGTGCTGTTGTTCGGCTTGCCGATCATCCTTAACCCACGGCTGTTTATCCCGTTTCTGCTGGTGCCGGCGCTCAACACCCTGCTGGCCTTGACGGTGGTGCAGTTGGGCTGGGTGTCGCCGGCAGTGGCCAGCGTGCCATTTACCGCGCCCGTGCTGCTCAATGCCTACCTCAGCACCCACGGCGACGTCGCGGCGGTGGTGCTGCAAGTGCTGCTGTTGGGGCTGGGCACGCTGGTGTATGCGCCGTATGTGCGCGCGATTCATCGCCAGTCCAGCGAGGGCGGTACGGTGTACCTCAAGTCGTTGGACATGACCTTCCGTGGCCTCGAAGAGAAAGGCCGCCTGCTGGAGTTGGACCCGGTGTTGGCGTCCCACAAGGCGGCCGCCCGTCAGGCCGTCGAACTGAGCCGTATCCAGCAGATCAGCGATTACGAGTTCTACCTCGAATTCCAGCCGCAAGTCTCGACCCGTACCGGCCTGTGCACCGGCTGTGAGGCGCTGATGCGCGCGCGGGACAGCCAGGGCACGGTGCATTCGCCCTGGGAGTTCCTGCAATGGCTGGCGCAGGCGCGGTTGATGCCGGACGTGGATGTGTGGGTGGCGTCCCAGGCGGTGCGCCAGTATCAGAAGTGGCAAAAGATCGGCTTTGCCTTGCCCATGACCATCAATATTTCCAGCGCCACGCTCACCCAGGCCGGCTATGGCGAGCGTCTGGTAGAGATTCTCGCCCAGGCCCGCGGGCAGGTCTCGGTGGAAATCACCGAAGATGCGTTGGTCGGTGATGTGCAGGCCACCCGCCAAACCATCCAGAGGCTCCAGGCGATCGGCGCCAAGGTATATATCGATGACTTCGGCACCGGGTTTTCGGCCTTGAGTTACCTGCACCAGTTTCCGGTGGACTTTATCAAGATCGACCGCAGTTTCGTGGTGGCTCAGCGCGACCCCAAAGGCGCTCAGGTGTTGACCGGCATGCTGCGTTTTTGTGAGGCGCTGAACTTGGGCGTGGTGGTCGAGGGCGTGGAGACCGCCGAGCAGTTGGCCTTTTTGAACACCGGCAGCGAGCTGTTTATCCAGGGCTGGTATTACAGTAAGGCGCTGCCCGGCGACCTGCTGCCGGGCTTTGTCCGCAGGCGTGCGGCAGCTCAGGTTTAGGCCTGGGCGGACGCGTATTCTCGCTGGGTTTGTTCGATCTCTTCGACCAGCCCGTCGATGCCTTCCAGGCGTGCGCGGTTGTCATGATCCCAAGGGTGAAAGCCCGGTTTGAAGTAGTGCAGCCATGGCCGCAACATGCGTGGGAACACGCCCTTGGGCCCGTATAGAAACTTGAGCATGCGCCAGAACCCTTTCAGGTGCCCACCGGCTTTGCGGTCGGCCAACAGCAGGCGCACGTGGAAATCAAACACCACCAGCCAGAACAGCAGCGTGGTGGTCAACATGGTGCCGGTGCGCAACAGATAGCGCATCGGCCCAGGCTTGATCACGGTGTTCCACACATCAAAGGCCACGGCCTTGTGCTCGGTTTCTTCCAGGGCGTGCCAGTACCACATCTGCTGGTAACCCTTGAGCGACTCGCCAAAACGCGACGGGTCGCTGAGCAGGATTTCCGCGAGCATCGCCGTGTAGTGTTCCAGGGCAATGGTCACCGCCAGGTTGAACGACGGCGGCAGGTGTTTCTTTTGCAGGTCGAGGAAGAACTTCAGGCGCTTGTCGAGGGTGTGCGCCGGCAGGCCGACCGCTTGCAAGTGATCGTTGTAGGCCACGTGTTCGCGGCTGTGCATGGCCTCCTGGCCGATAAACCCCTGGATTTCCTTCTTCAACGCCGGGTCGACGATGCGCTGGCGGTAGTGGCGTACGCTGTCCATGAAAAACAGCTCGCCCTGGGGAAACAGCAGCGACAGCGCATTGAAGAAATGCGTGATGAACGGGCCTTGTTCGTGCCAGTCCTTGATGCGCTCGGCAGGCAAGGCAAAACGGATATCGCGACGGATCGGCAGCATGGTGCGTGCTCCTGTTCAGAGACGGGTTTCGTCGTTGGTTTCGAACACCGGCGTGCGTGGCTTGGGCGCCATGCGCTTGCTGGCGAATACCACAAGGGCTTGATAGGCCGCCGGCAGGCAACGGGCGAGCAGATCGAGAAAATACGCGTCACGACCGATCAGCACGCGTCGCTTGTTCTTGCGCACGCCTTGCAGAATCACCTTGGCGGCCTGGTCGGCGTCGGTGATGAAGAGTTTTTCGAAGTCGGCGCGGGCCTGTTGCTCGCTGTGGATCAGAAAGCCGGTCATGTTTGCGTCGATACGGCTGCTGCGGCAGATATCGGTGCGAATACCGCCGGGGTGTACGCAGGTGGCGGACACACCGCAGCCTTGCAGGTCGAGTTCCTGGCGCAGGGATTCGGTAAAGCCGCGCACGGCAAACTTGGTCGCGTTGTAGCCGCTCATGCCCGGCTGGGCGAACAAGCCAAATACGCTGGAGGTATTGACCACATGCCCGTCGCCGCTGGCTTTAAGGTGCGGCAGAAACGCCTTGGTGCCATGCACCACGCCCCAGAAATTGATGCCGACGATCCATTCAAGGTCGGCATAGTCCACGCCCTCGACGGTACTCGACAAGGCCACGCCGGCATTGTTGAAGATCAGGTTGACCTGGCCATGCTCGGCCACGCAGCGTGCGGCCCAGTCTTCCATGGCCTGGCGGTCGGCTACATCGACAACGTGGGTGGTGATCATGATCGGCGACAAGGTTGACGTCTTGATCAGCGCCAAGGTGTGTTCCAGGCCCTGGCTGTTCTTGTCCGAAAGCGCCAGGTGGCAGCCTTCGCGCGCCAATGCGAGTGCCAGAGCGCGGCCCATACCGGAGGCTGCGCCGGTGATTGCCGCCACGCGGCCATTGAATGACTTCATGACAGGCTGCCTTCTGCAGTGGGTTGCGGGGCCGCAACCGCGCGCGGCGCAGAGGCCGGCAACGGGTTGGCGAGGTAGTCCTTGAGGGCAAAGTGCCGGGTGACCTGTTTGAAACGCCAGGTCGAGCCGGGCCACAGTGTGGTGTTCTTGCCGGTGCGTGGGTCCAGGTACCAGCTCTGGCAGCCACCGGTGTTCCAGATGGTGCGCTTGAGCTTGTCCTGCAGTTGCTGGTTGTAGGCCTGCTCGACGGCGGGTTTGACCTCGACCGTGGCAATGCGTTGGTGCTGCATGTGCTTGAGCGCATCAAGGATGTAGGTGACCTGGGCCTCAATCATCAGAATCATCGAGTTATGCCCCAGGCCCGTATTAGGCCCGACAATCAGGAACAGGTTGGGATAACCCGGCACCGTCGTGCCTTTATAGGCGTGGGCGCCGTCGCGCCAGGCGTCCATCAGGTCGACACCGTCGCGGCCGATGATGCAGTCGCGGGGCAGCGGGTCGGTAGCCTGGAACCCGGTGCCGAAAATCAGGCAATCGGCTGGGTGCTTGATGCCATCAGCCGTAATCACGCCGTCGGCTTCGATGCGCAGCACCGTGTCGGTGACCACCTCGACATTGCTGCGTGACAGCGCCGGGTAATAGTCATTGGAGATCAGCACGCGCTTGCAGCCGATGGTGTAGTCGGGCGTCAGGGTTTTGCGCAGGGAAGGGCGCGCCACCTGTTTGCGCAAGTGACGCAGGGCGATCTTCTGCACCATCGTCATCAACCGTGGGTGCAGGGCAAAACCCACCACACGGCCTTCCAGCGCCCAGTAAAAGGCGCCGCGCACCAGGCGTTGGGTAAACGGCAGGTGTGTGAAGGCCCAGCGCTCGAGCCTTGAAATCTCGCGATCCGGTTTGGGCATGATCCACGGTGGCGTGCGCTGGAACAGGTCCAGGTGCGCCACCTGCGGCGCAATCTGCGGCACGAACTGGATCGCACTGGCGCCGGTGCCGATCACCGCCACGCGCTTGCCTTTCAACGAATAGTCGTGATCCCAGTGCTGGGAATGGAAGCGCTTGCCCTTGAAGCTGTCCAGCCCTGGAATTTCCGGCAACGCCGGACGCGACAGCCCGCCCATGCCCGACACCAGCACCCGCGCACTGACCTGGCGGCCATCGCTGAAACTCAGTTGCCAGCGTTGCTGCTGCTCATCAAACACCGCACGTTGCAGGCCCATGCCGAAGCGCAAATAGGGCGCCAGCCCGAACCGCTGCGCGCATTGCTCAAGGTAAGCGCGGATCTCCGCCTGCGGCGCGAATTGCCGCGTCCAGCTGGGGTTGGGCGCAAACGAAAACGAATACACATGGGACTGCACGTCGCAGGCGCAGCCCGGGTAGTGGTTATCACGCCAGGTGCCGCCGAGGGTATCGGCCTGCTCGGCGATAAAGAAGTCGGTCAGCCCGGCTCCCTTGAGTTTGATCGCCATGCACAGGCCGGCAAAACCTGAACCGATGATGGCGATGTTGATGTAATCACTGTGGGCATTCATAGGCTGTCCTGCATGGGCATCAGATGTGCTCCTGTTTTTGTTTTGTCTTTTAGATAGAACACCATTGCAAAGAAAAAATGAATTAATTATTTTAAAAAAGATTTTAAATAATCTACCTGAAAATATCGCCTACGCTAGGACCTTGTTCGCAATGTGCGCCTTGTCCGACAGACGCGCACGCTGTGCAGCAAGTCCGGGTCCAGGGTGTGGACGGTGGCTGAGGCCTTGACCAATACCGGTCAGGGAGCAGCAGCAGGGAAGCAGAGGACCGAGCTATGGCGGTTGAATGGGTTGTCGCTGCGGGTGTGGTGGTGGGCGCCAGTGCGTTGTTGTGGGGCTTGAGTGCCTGGATGACACGGCGCATAGAAGCCACCGTTCCGATCAACGGGCGTTTCGTCGAGGTCGATGGCGAGCGCTTTCATTATGTCGAAGAGGGTAAAGGCCCGCCGCTGGTGATGATTCACGGGCTGATGGGCAGCAGTCGCAACCTCACCTATGCGTTGTCCGGGCAATTACGTGAACGCTTTCGGGTGATTACGCTCGACCGGCCGGGCTCAGGCTATTCCAGCCGTGGCGCCCACACGGCGGCAGACCTGCCGGCCCAGGCCCGGCAAATCGCCGCATTTATCAAGACCCTCGACCTGGATAAGCCGCTGGTGCTGGGGCATTCCCTTGGCGGTGCGATTGCCCTGGCGCTGGCGCTTGATCATCCCCATGCAGTGTCGGGGTTGATTCTGGTCGCGCCGCTGACCCACCCGCAGCGCCTGTTGCCGCTGGTATTCCTGTCACTGGCCGTGCGCCCGGCCTGGCTCCGGCGCTGGATGTCGCACACCCTGACCATGCCTGTGGGGTTGTTGACCAAAGGTTCGGTGGTCAAGGGCGTGTTCGCTCCGGACGCCGCGCCACCGGACTTCGCTACGCGTGGCGGCGGCTTGCTGGGGATGCGCCCGGACAACTTCTACGCCGCCTCCACCGAGATCAACACGGTTAACGATCACTTGCCGGACATGGTCAAGCGCTACCCGCAACTGACCCTGCCCATCGGCCTGATCTATGGCGCGCGCGACAAGGTGCTGGACTTTCAGAAGCACGGCCAGGCCCTGGCCAGTAAGGTGCCGGGGCTGAAGCTGCAAGTGGTGGAGGGCAGGGGCCATATGCTGCCGATCACCGCCACAGAGCGTGTGGTGGCGGTGGTGGAGCAGATTGCCAAGCGCATTAAGCCTGCCGAAAGCGTTGCGTTGCAGCATCCGCCGGTGGCGTTGGTGAGCAAATAGTTGCGTTACCCGACTCGCGGTTCAACGGCGTCGATGCCTGCTTTAGACACCTGACCAAACGGCTGAAAAAGAGACTGCCCGGTCACGTAAAAAAGCCTTCGAGAAACTAGTTGACGACCTAACGATTCCGCGCTATTAATTTTAAAAAATTATTTCAATGTGTAATTTGAAACAGTTTTTGAAATGCCTAAGAGCGAATAAAATAATGAAAAAAACGCCTTTTATCGCATACCCAATCTGCCTCGTTCGGAGGCTGCCATGAACCAGACTATGGCAAGCCCAACCGTCTGGACCGACGGCAAGCGTCACCTGTGGTGGCTCGGCATCATGCCGCTGGCAACCCCATTGCTCTCCGGCGCCCTGGCAATTACCACCGGCGTACAGCAACTGTGGTGGGTCGGTGTGCTGGTGATCTTCGGCCTTATCCCGCTGATCGACGGCCTGCTCGGTGAAGACGTCAGCAACCCACCCGAATCCGCCGTCAACCACCTTGAATCGCAAAGCTACTACCGCTGGATCGTCTACACCGGTGTGCTGTTCGTCATCTCGTCGGTGGTGATCACCGGCTGGCTCGCCGCCGGCGGCATCGACTGGATCATCAGCGGCGGTCTACTCAACGCCACTGCCCACTTGGAGCCGTCGAGCTGGCTGGCTAAAACCGCCGCCTTTATTACCGCGCGCACCGAACTGCATGGTTCGGTGAGCTGGTTCACTTACCTGGGTATGGCGATGTCCACCGGTGCCGCCACCGGCATTGCCATCAACACCGCTCACGAACTGGGGCACAAGCCCAAGCCGCTGGAAGTGTTCCTGGCCAAAGTCACCCTGGCGCCGACCTTCTACGGGCACTTCTACACCGAACACAACCGTGGCCACCATGTACGCGTCGCCACCCCGGAAGACCCGGCCAGCTCGCGCCTGGGTGAGAGTTTCTGGGCATTCTTGCCGCGCTCGGTGTGGTTCAGCGCCATGTCGGCCTGGAACCTGGAGCGCGAACGCCTGCGCAAACTCGGCCTGCCGGCTCTGCACTGGAAGAACGCAGTACTCAGCGCCTGGATGTACAGCCTGGTGCTGTGGGGCGCGATGATTGCCTGGTTGGGCGCGGCGGTGATTCCGTTCCTGATCATCCAGGGCATCTACGGGTTCTCGCTGTTGGAGGTGGTCAATTATGTCGAGCACTACGGGCTTAAACGCCAGAAGTTGCCCAATGGTCGTTATGAGCGTTGTTCACCTCGGCATTCGTGGAACAGTAATCGGATTGTCACCAATATCTTTCTGTTCCAACTTCAGCGTCACTCCGATCACCATGCCAACCCGACCCGCAGTTACCAGTCGCTGCGCCACTTCGATGAATCGCCGCAACTGCCTTACGGTTACGCCAGCATGATTGTCTGGGCTTATGTGCCGTACTTGTGGCGACGGCGCATGGACCATCGAGTGTTAAATCACTATGCCGGGGATATCACCCTGACCAATCTTCAACCCTCACAGCGGTTGAAGTACCTGGAGAAGTACAGCAACAGCGCGACGCCGTTTTAATTTGAACTAACGCGTGTGTGGGTGAACTCGGGGTCTGTGTACCACGCAGGCCTTCATCGCCCAGGATTCATCGGTTTTATTGCAAGTTAGTGGTTTGACCCTACAACAATAATTTCAAGGGAAGGACGTACACCATGCAAAGCCCTGCCACCTTTACTGCTCATGTCATCCTGGCCGCACTGGGCCTGATGGTTTACCAACAAGCCCAGGCTGCGCGTATCGAGCCGGCTGGCAGCGCCTTTACGGCCCAGGGCCCGATCAGCTTTTCCAAGGGCGCGCTGATCAGTGCCGACTGCACCATCAAGGTGGCCGGCAAGGTCGCGGCCGATGGCACGTCGGTGAATGTCGATAAAGTTGAATTCGATGGCGGGCTTAAATGCAGCCGTGTCGAGGCCATCAACTTACCCTGGGTACTCATTGCCAAAGACACTAAAAGCGGCTCGATGTCGAACATCAGCGTGGATGTGCATGCCTTCGGTTTAGGCGGCAAGTGCGGCCCGTCGACCGCCGACGGTACCTGGGATAACGCCACTGGCAAGTTGGAAGCCGCCAATGTGCCGATTGGCGAAGACTGCAAAATCAAGACGGTGTCGATCAAGATGCCGCCCACCTTCAAAGTGGTCGAATAAACGAATTCCAAGACTGTAGCGATACATGCATTGAAATTTGGCTGGAAAGGGAAGTTCTGCAGTTTCACCGTGACCTCTCGATCATGGCCATTACCCCTGGCGAAATGACTCGCCATAACATGTGAGGAAAAACAATGAAAAGCTTGAAAACTCTCGTGTCGTTGACTGCTCTGGCTGTTTGCATGGGTGCTGCTTCGATGGCGAGTGCAGCCACCATTTCTCCTGCGGGCACGGGCTTCTCCACGCCTGCCGGGACCATTGCGGTGTCGTCGCCAGCGTCGTTCGGTGCGCCTGTTTCCTGCAATATCGTGTTCACCGGTAGTGTGGCTGCCGACGGTTCCGCCGCTGCTATTACGGGCGCGACTGTCAGTGGTGCCAACCCACTGTGTGGCGTGCCGGTGTTGCTGGGTCTGCCTTGGACCTTGACGCCAACCTCCACCGCCACCGGTGCAGGTGTGTATGCGGGTACCGTGTCCGGCGTTAACTTCAAGATTGTCAGCAACTGCGCCAATGGCCCGACCACGATCAACGTGCTCTACAACAACAACACTCACACCATCACCCTGCCATCTGCTCAAACGGTCGGCAGTTGCAAGATTACTGCTCTGAACGCCGCTCCAACCCCAGCAATCACCGTAAATCCTTGATAGCAATGCGTTGGACGTGATGATCACACGTTGAAATGCAGGTGCTCCTTTCGGGGCACCTGTTGAGGAAAGCCAGGGACGGTAGGCCCGGCCGTGGTGGATAAAAATAATAAGGAGTGGAGCATGAATAATAAGAAACAACCGGCCCAGACGTTAGTCGGCCTGGCATTGTTGGGCGGTCTCATGGTCGCGGGCGGTTCGGTGCAGGCCGGCGGCTTCTCGACTCCTACATTTGGTGCCCAAGGTTGGGGTCGTGCGTTCGGTGGTGGTTCGTTGTTCAAGGACGACCCGTCTTCGGCGTACAACAACCCGGCTGCCATGGCGTTTATCGACCAAACTATCGCGCAGCAAAACGTCATTTATGCGCGCGTCAATATCAAGTTCAAAGGCAATGCCACTGATTACAAAGGCGACCCTGCCTCTGTAGGGGTGTTGGACGAATTTGGCGGCGTTACCTCTACGCCGCGTACGGGTGACGGTGGCGAAGGCGGGTTCACCGCTTGGCTGCCGACCGGGTTCCTGGTGATACCGATTAACGATCGTTTCAGTGTTGGTCTGAGCCAGGTGGTGCCCCAGGGGATGAAGTCGACCTGGGACCCGGATTGGAAAGGCCGCGATTTTGCCGTGGACACCAAAATCGAAACCGTGGGCCTGACCGGTTCGCTGTCCTTTAAAGTTAATGACCAGTTCTCTATCGGTGGCGGCGCCATCGTTCAGCATACGAGTGGGTTTGTCAGCCAGAACGTCGACTTGTACGCAGCCGCGGCAGTATCACCGGGGCTGGGCGGCTTTGGTATTCCCTTTCCATCCGGGGTGGGCCAATCGCTGATTCGGGTCAAGGTCGATAATACGTCTGTGGGCTGGTTTGGCGGCATGGCGTGGAAACCCACCGACCAGGATACCGTTGGCTTCAACTACCACGCCAAAATCAAGAACAAGCTGGAGGGCAAGTACAAATTCAATGCCGACCCAGGCAGTCGGTTACTGATGACTGACGCAGGCGGCGACGGCTTGACGCTGGTTGAGCGCGCTTACCCAGGCTTGAAACTGTTCCCGGACGGTGCCAACGCCAGCACGCAACTGGACATCCCGGCGACCGCTGCCATCGACTGGGTACACGTGTTCAATGACCGTTTCACCCTGGGCGCCAGTGCCTTGTGGACCCAGTGGTCTTCCTTCAAGGCACTGACGTTGAAGTCTGACGGCAATACCATTGTGTCGATTCCCTACAAGTACAAAGACGTGATGATGTACTCGCTGGGCGGCGACTATAAGCTCACCGACGATTTCACCCTGCGTGCCGGTGTTGCCTATGATCAGACGCCTACCCGTGACTCCACGCGTGACCCGCGCATTCCTGACGGTGATCGTTATTTCGCCTCGTTGGGTTTTGGCTACAACATCAAAGCGGTTCCAGGCTTGAGTGTTGACGGCGCCTACTCACGGCAGTTTGTACAAGAGGTCAAGCTCAAGACCGTCAACGAAGATCGCCTTGGGGCTGCGCGCCTGGATGGCAAGGTGGACAGCAAAGGAGAGGTGGTAAGCCTGTCGGCCACTTATAAGTTCTAACCCACAATCTTTGCGTGCTCAGGTGTGAAGTGGTCAGTCGGCGCATCTTTCTGGCGCTTCACACCCGTGCTGCACATGCTCCGTTTTTGTGGTTTTCCCGATGCAGAAACCGGCTGACTCGATCAGCCTATTTTTTTGTGCATGCATTAAATAAAAATTTCAAAACAAAAATTGAATTTGTCCTTTCAAGTTTGTAGTGTGGTTTTACGCCCTCGTTCATCCCGAATGAGCGACGCGCACCCCATACCCTGAATTGAGTAGAGGTATCTCCATGGTTATCTGGTTATTGATGGGTGTCGCCGCCGCGATTGCCCTGGCCTATCGACAAGCCACCGCAGCCCTGTGGCTGGGCGTCGGCCTGGTCTGGCTGGCGCTTGGTTATCTGTTCAATGTGGTCGCAGGCGTTGGCGCCAGCGTCGCAGCCATCCTGGTGGTACTGCCCGCCGTGCTGCTGACGATCAAGCCGCTGCGCCGCACGCTGCTGACCAGCAAGGCCCTGGGCCTGTTTCGTACGATCATGCCGGCGATGTCCGACACCGAGCGCGCCGCCATCGAGTCCGGCACCGTGTGGTGGGACGCCGAGCTGTTCAGCGGCAAGCCCAACTGGCAGCGTCTGCTGCAAGCCGCGCCGGCCAGCCTGAGCGCTGAAGAACAGGCGTTCCTCGACAATGAAGTGGAAACCCTCTGCGACATCGCCAACGACTGGGAAACCACCCAGGTCTGGCAGGACATGTCCCCCGAAGGCTGGCAGTACACCAAGGACGCCGGGTTCCTCGGCATGATCATTCCCAAGCAGTACGGCGGCAAAGGCTTCTCTCACTATGCGCATTCGCAGGTGGTGATGAAGCTGTCGACGCGTTGCTCGGCGGCGGCGATTTCGGTGATGGTGCCCAACTCCCTCGGCCCGGCTGAACTGCTGCTGCATTACGGCACCGATGCCCAGCGCAATTACTATTTGCCGCGCCTGGCACGCGGCGAAGACATTCCGTGCTTTGCCCTGACCAGCCCGTATGCCGGCTCGGATGCCGGGGCGATTCCCGACCTGGGCATCGTCTGCAAAGGTGTGCACGAGGGCGAGGAAGTGCTGGGTTTCAAAGTGACCTGGGACAAGCGCTACATCACCCTTGGCCCGATTGCCACGGTGCTGGGCCTGGCCTTTCGCGCCGAAGACCCGGACGGTCTGCTAGGCAAGGCCGGCTCGCTGGGGATTACCTGTGCGTTGATCCCAACCTCCCATCCGGGCGTTAACAGCGGTCGCCGGCATTGGCCGTTGAACGCGGTGTTCCAGAACGGGCCGACCACCGGCAAGGATGTGTTCATTCCGCTGGAATGGGTGATCGGCGGCCGCGAACAGGTCGGCAATGGCTGGCGCATGCTGATGGAGTGCCTGGCGGCCGGGCGCGCCATTTCGCTGCCATCGGCCAACGTCGGCCTGGGCAAGGTGGCGGTACGCGGCACCACGGCTTATGCGGCGATGCGCAAACAGTTCGGCCTGCCCATCGGCAAGTTCGAAGGCGTGCAGGCGCCCTTGGCGCGCATGGCCGGGCATTTGTATGCCTGCGATGCGGTGCGCAAGGTCTCGGTGGCGTCTTTGGATGCCGGTGAAAAGCCCTCGGTGATCTCGGCGATTGCCAAGTACCACGTCACCGAGCGCGCGCGGATGATCGTCAACGACGGCATGGACATCGTGGCCGGCAAAGGCATCTGCATGGGCCCCAACAACTTCCTGGCCCGCGCCTACCAGCAAAGCCCGATTGCGATCACGGTAGAGGGCGCGAACATCATGACCCGCTGCCTGATCATCTTCGGCCAGGGCCTGATTCGCTGCCATCCGTATGTGTTCCGCGAGATGGAAGCGGCGCACAACCCGGATCGACGCAAAGCCCTGGAAGCCTTCGACAGCGCAATGTTCGGCCACCTGAGTTTTGTGCTGGCCAATACCGTGCGCGCTGCGGTGCATGCGCTGACCGGCGGGCGCTTGCTGGCTGCACCGGCCAAGACCGATCCGGCGCTGGCGTCCTACTACCGCCAGGCCAATCGGCTGTCGGTGGTGCTGGCGTTGATCTCGGACGTGTCCATGGGCGTGCTCGGCGGTGCGCTCAAGCGCAAGGAAAGTATCACCGGGCGCCTGGGCGATATTCTGTCGCAGCTGTACATCTTGTCCTGCGTGCTCAAGCGTTTTGAAGACGACGGACGGCCCCAGGCCGACTTGCCGCTGGTGCACTGGTCGGCCCAGGACGCGTTGCTGCGCGCCCATGAAGCCCTGGCCGAAGTGCTCGACAATTACCCGTCGAAACCGGCGGCGGCCGTGGTGCGTGCCTTGAGTTTTCCGTTCGGTATTCCCCTGCACAAACCCTCGGACCGCCTGCTGGCCCAAGTGGCCGACGTGGTGCAAACCCCCGGCGAAACCCGCGACCGCTTGCTGGCCAATTCCTACATCCCACGCCCGGAAATCGACAAGCTGGCCTATGGCGAGCTGGGCTTCCGGCTGTTGCCGCAAGTGGAGTTGATCGAGGCGCGGCTCAAGCCGGCGATCAAGCAAGGCCTGATCGAACCGATGCCGATTTCCGCCACGGCCTTCACCGGCTGGCGGGTCAAGGCGCGGGCGCTGGACTTGATCAGTGATGAGGAAGACAGCTTGCTCGGGCGTTACGTGGAATATGCCGACCACGGCATTCAGGTCGACGATTTCCCGCAGGATTTTGGCTTGCTGGAGGCTTTGCAGCAGCGTCAGCAGGCGTTGGAGCCCAAGGCCAAACGCCGTACTACACAGGGCGAAAATGCCTCGGTGAACTAGGAGGAACGCGATCAAAATGTGGGAGCGGGCTTGCTCGCGAATGCGGTCTATCAGCGGTATATGTGTGGGCTGACCCACCGCATTCGCG
>NZ_CBFHAZ010000130.1:0-15052 GCF_965653655.1 Pseudomonas onubensis
GTGTCAGCCAAAACTCTTCTAACTGAACCACCGCCTTCGCGAGCAAGCCCGCTCCCACAGTTGAATCGCTTTACACTCGCCAGACTCGGTTGTTTGTGAGGCCATCGAAGCCTCAAAGCAAAAGTTGGAAGGCTTCTTGCAACACCGCCTCCAGGACGCCTTCCAGCGTCAAAACTTTGCTTCAAGGAACACGAGGAATACCGGTGGTAGATCGCTCTCAAATGCTCAACACGGCCCGTGGCACCCTGACTGATTTGTCGCGGGGCAACCTGGGTGTGCCGTTGTTGTTGCTGGTGATGCTGGCAATGATGATGTTGCCGATGCCGCCGTTCCTGCTCGACGTGTTTTTCACCTTCAACATTGCGCTGTCGGTGGTGGTGCTGCTGGTCTGCGTGTATGCCCTGCGGCCGCTGGATTTCGCGGTATTCCCGACCATTTTGCTGATTGCGACCCTGCTGCGCCTGGCGCTGAACGTGGCGTCTACGCGGGTGGTGATGCTCCACGGCCAGGACGGCCACGCCGCCGCCGGTAAGGTGATCCAGGCCTTCGGTGAGGTGGTGATCGGCGGTAACTACGTGGTCGGTATCGTGGTGTTCGCGATTTTGATGATCATCAACTTCGTGGTGGTGACCAAGGGCGCCGGGCGGATTTCCGAGGTGAGCGCGCGGTTTACCCTCGACGCCATGCCCGGCAAGCAAATGGCGATCGACGCCGACCTCAACGCCGGCCTGATCGACCAGAACCAAGCCAAATCCCGCCGCCTGGAAGTCGCCCAGGAAGCCGAATTTTATGGCTCCATGGACGGCGCGAGTAAATTCGTGCGCGGTGACGCCATCGCCGGCCTGTTGATCCTGTTTATCAACCTGATCGGCGGCATGGCGGTCGGGATCTTCCAGCACGGCATGACCTTTGGCGATGCGGGCAAGGTCTACGCCTTGCTGACCATCGGTGACGGTTTAGTGGCGCAATTGCCATCACTGTTGTTATCCACAGCAGCGGCCATCATGGTTACCCGTGCTTCGGGCTCCGAAGACATGGGCAAGCAGATCAGCCGCCAGATGTTCGCCTCGCCCAAGGCGCTGGCCGTGGCCGCCGGTATCATGGCGATCATGGGCATCGTGCCGGGCATGCCGCACGTGTCGTTCCTGAGCATGGCGGCCATGGCCGCCGGTGGTGCCTACCTGTTCTGGCGCAAGCAAAATGCGGTCAAGGTCCAGGCCCAGCAGGAAATCGCCCGCCAGCAAGACTTGCTGCCATCCCCGGCCCGCGCCCAGGAAACCAAGGAGCTGGGCTGGGATGACGTCACCCCGATCGACATGATCGGCCTGGAAGTCGGCTACCGCCTGATTCCGCTGGTGGACCGCAACCAGGGCGGCCAATTGCTGGCGCGGATCAAGGGCGTGCGCAAGAAGCTGTCCCAGGACCTGGGCTTCTTGATGCCCACCGTACACATTCGCGACAACCTCGACCTGGCCCCCAGCGCCTACCGCCTGACCCTGATGGGCGTGATCCTGGCCGAAGCCGAGATTTACCCGGACCGCGAACTGGCGATCAACCCCGGCCAAGTGTTCGGCACCCTTAACGGCATTACCGCCAAAGATCCGGCTTTTGGCCTGGAGGCGGTGTGGATCGAGGTCAGCCAGCGCAGCCAGGCACAATCGCTGGGTTACACCGTGGTGGACGCCAGCACCGTGGTCGCCACCCACCTCAACCAGATCCTCTACAAGCACTCCCACGAGCTGATCGGCCACGAGGAAGTCCAGCAATTAATGGGTTTGCTGGCCAAAGCCTCGCCAAAACTGGCCGAAGAACTGGTGCCCGGCGTGCTGTCGCTGTCGCAATTACTCAAGGTGCTGCAAGCCTTGCTCGCCGAACAGGTGCCGGTGCGCGACATTCGCAGCATTGCCGAGGCCATCGCCAACAATGCCGCCAAGAGTCAAGATACTGCCGCTTTGGTGGCTGCGGTGCGTGTCGGCTTGTCCCGCGCCATCGTGCAAAGCATTGTAGGCATTGAGTCTGAGCTGCCTGTGATCACCTTGGAACCAAGGTTGGAACAAATATTGCTCAATAGTATTCAGAAGGCAGGGCTTGGCCAGGAAGAGGGCGTTCTGCTGGAGCCAAGCATGGCTGAGAAACTGCAGCGTTCGTTGATCGAAGCCGCACAGCGTCAGGAAATGGCGGGCCACCCGGTGATTCTGCTGGTGGCGGGCCCGGTTCGAGCGATGTTGTCGCGGTTTGGGCGCCTGGCAGTACCGAATTTGCACGTTTTGGCTTATCAGGAAATTCCTGACAACAAGCAAGTGACTATCGTCGCGACAGTAGGGCCCAACGGCTGAGGTAGTGGGTTATGCAAGTTAAGCGTTTTTTCGCCGCCGATATGCGTCAGGCCATGAAACTGGTACGTGATGAGCTGGGCGCCGATGCCGCGATTATTGGAAACCGTCGCATTGCCGGCGGTGTCGAGCTGACGGCTGCCCTGGATTACACCCCCTCGGCGCTGGCGCCGCGTGTGCCGAACATGGAACTCGAAGACGAGCTGCGCAAGACCGCCTCGCGCATTGTTTCGGCCCAGGCTGAATTGAGCATGCGTGGCGACAGCGATGCCAGCACCAATCGCCAACTGTTCGCCGGCCTGCCTTTGACCGCCGCCGAGCCGTTGGTAGAACCGACCTTCAAAGAACCACCACGTCCAGCAGCGCCAGCCCCGGCCGCCGCGGTCGACCAGCGCGCGCTCGACTCGATGCGTTTTGAACTCAATGGCCTGCGTGAGCTGCTCGAAGTGCAGCTGGGCTCGTTGGCGTGGACGCAGCTGCAAGGCAGCAAGCCGCAGCAGGCCAACCTGTGGCGTCGCCTGCAACGCATCGGCCTGTCCGGCCCGCTGTCGCGCGATTTGCTTGCACTGACGGCCGAAGTCGAAGAACCACGCCAGGCCTGGCGCATGTTGCTGGCGCACCTGGCGCGCATGATCGCCACGCCGGAAATCGAACCGCTGGAAGAGGGCGGTGTGATTGCCATGGTCGGCCCCGCCGGCATGGGCAAGACCACCACCCTGGCCAAGCTGGCCGCCCGTTATGTGCTCAAGTACGGCGCGCAGAACATCGCGCTGGTGAGCATGGACAGCTATCGCATCGGCGCCCAGGAGCAGCTCAAGACCCTGGGCCGCATCCTCAATGTGACCGTGACCCACGTCGACCCGGGCCAGTCCCTGGCCAATGCGCTCGACCCACTGCTGCGCAAGCGCGTGGTGTTGATTGACACGGCCGGCCTGCAAGCCAGCGATCCGGCACTGCGCATGCAGCTTGAAAGCCTGGCCGGGCGTGGCATCAAGTCAAAAAATTACCTGGTGCTTGCAACCACCAGCCAGAAACAGGTTCTTACCGCTGCCTACCACAGCTACAAGCGCTGCGGCCTGGCCGGTTGCATCCTCACCAAGCTCGACGAAACCGCGAGCCTGGGCGAGGTGTTGAGCCTGGCGATCAGTCATGAGTTACCGGTTGCCTACCTGACCGACGGGCCGCGGATCCCGGATGATTTACATCTGCCGCGCCGTCATCAGTTGGTCAGCCGTGCTGTCAGCGTGCAAATGCAAGAAGAGCCTAGCGAGGAAGCGATGGCCGATATGTTCGCCGACCTTTACCACAACCCGGCTAAGCGGGTGGGGTGAGGCAGGATGAACACCGTGAAATGTATCTACATCGATGGTCTGCAAGCGATTCACGCGGCCAAGCCATGTAGCCTGCGTCTAAGCAAGACAAGGTAAAGAAATAAAATGGGCAGCATGCATCCCGTACAGGTGATCGCGGTGACCGGCGGCAAAGGTGGCGTCGGGAAAACTAACGTGTCAGTGAATTTGTCCCTGGCCCTGGCAGAGCTTGGCCGTCGCGTCATGCTGCTGGATGCTGACCTGGGCCTGGCGAACGTGGACGTTCTGCTGGGGCTGACACCCAAACACACCCTGGCCGATGTGATCGAAGGCCGTTGTGAGCTGCGCGATGTGCTGCTGCAAGGCCCCGGTGGCATTCGCATCGTGCCGGCCGCCTCGGGCACCCAGAGCATGGTGCACCTGAGCCCGGCGCAGCATGCCGGCCTGATCCAGGCGTTCAGCGACATCGGCGACAACCTCGACGTGCTGGTGATCGACACCGCCGCCGGGATCGGCGAGTCGGTGGTCAGCTTCGTGCGCGCCGCCCAGGAAGTGCTGCTGGTGGTGTGCGACGAACCCACCTCGATCACCGACGCCTACGCCCTGATCAAACTGCTTAACCGTGACTACGGCATGAACCGCTTCCGCGTGCTGGCCAACATGGCCCAAAGCCCGCAGGAAGGGCGGAATCTGTTCGCCAAGTTGACCAAGGTCACGGATCGCTTCCTCGATGTCGCCTTACAATACGTGGGCGCAGTTCCCTATGACGAGTGTGTGCGCAAGGCTGTGCAAAAGCAGCGTGCAGTCTACGAAGCGTTCCCTCGTTCGAAGTGCGCATTGGCGTTCAAGGCTATTGCCCAGAAGGTCGATACTTGGCCGTTGCCTGCCAACCCGCGGGGGCATCTGGAGTTTTTCGTCGAGCGATTGGTGCATCAGACGAGCGCGGGACCTGTGCTATGACATCCAGCGGCTACAACCTTTACAAAAAGTCGGCACGTGACAGCCAGGGCGAACTGATCGAGCGCTATGCGCCCTTGGTCAAGCGCATTGCCTATCACTTGCTGGCACGCCTGCCTGCCAGTGTGCAGGTTGAGGACTTGATCCAGGCCGGCATGATCGGCCTGCTCGAAGTGTCGACCAAATACGACGCGAGCAAGGGCGCGAGTTTCGAGACGTATGCGGGTATTCGCATACGTGGTGCGATGCTCGATGAAGTGCGTAAAGGTGATTGGGCGCCGCGTTCGGTACACCGCAATACGCGCATGGTCAGTGACGCAATTCGTGCAATTGAAGCAAAAACCGGTCGTGACGCTAAAGATCACGAAGTTGCGGCCGAACTCCAATTGAGTCTCGACGATTACTACGGGATTTTGAACGATACCTTGGGCAGCCGCCTGTTCAGTTTCGACGACCTTTTGCAGGACGGCGAACACGAAGGGCTGCACGAGGACGGCGCGAGTGCACATCTGGAACCGTCACGCGACCTGGAAGACGAACGTTTCCAGGGCGCGTTGGCGGAAGCGATTGCCAATTTGCCGGAGCGTGAGCGACTGGTGTTGGCGCTGTACTACGACGAAGAGCTGAACCTCAAGGAAATCGGTGAGGTCCTGGGGGTCAGCGAATCGCGTGTCAGCCAGCTGCATAGCCAGTGCGCCGCCCGCTTGCGGGGGCGATTGGGAGAGTGGCGCGCGCGCTGACAGGCAGTGTGGGGACACTGCAGACGCTACCGCAAAGGCTGCATGCTTTTGCGGGTTCGTGCCGTGGTGCCCTGGGCAGTCCTTTTTGTGTAACGCCTGTTGATTGAAATGGCGCGTCCAGGTGCTGGGCGCGTTTAAGACTGCTTGGAGGTCGAATTGGACAAGAACATGAAAATCCTCATCGTTGATGACTTCTCAACGATGCGGCGGATCATAAAAAACCTGTTGCGTGACCTTGGGTTCACCAACACGGTCGAGGCGGATGACGGCCTGACGGCGATTCCGATCCTCAACAGCGGGAGCATCGACTTTCTGGTAACCGACTGGAACATGCCGGGCATGACCGGTATCGACTTGCTGCGTCACGTGCGCGCCGATGAAAAACTGCGCAGCTTGCCTGTGTTGATGGTGACCGCCGAAGCCAAGCGTGAACAGATCATCGAAGCCGCCCAAGCCGGGGTTAACGGTTACGTGGTCAAGCCATTCACGGCGTTGGCCTTGAAAGAGAAGATCGAAAAGATCTTTGAACGCATCCACGGCTGATGTCACCACGGGGGAGCTATGGAGCATAACGAAACGTCACAGGGAGACTTTGAGTCGACCCTGAAAAAGCATGCTCACCAGTTGGTCGAAAGCCTTGAAAAAGGCCAGTTCGGCGACGCGGTGCAGTTGATCCATGAGCTTAACCAGACCCGTGACCGCGGCCTGTATCAGGAAGTGGGCAAGCTCACACGCGAGCTGCACAGTGCAATCGTCAATTTCCAGATTGACCCGCACATGCCCCAGGCCGAAGAAATTTCGCAGATCACTGATGCCACCGAACGCCTGTCCTATGTGGTCAGGCTGACTGAGGCGGCGGCCAACCGCACCATGGACCTGGTGGAAAACGCCACGCCGTTGGTTAATGGCATGGTCACCGAAGCTCAGGCGCTCAGCGTTGACTGGGGCCGCTTCATGCGCCGCGAAGTGGGGGCTGAGGAGTTTCGTGAATTGGCGCGTCGGGTCGACGCTTTTCTGTCGCGCAGCGAACAGGAAAACCGCACGGTGGCCAGCAACCTCAATGACATTCTGCTGGCCCAGGATTACCAGGACCTCACCGGTCAAGTGATCAAGCGCGTGACCCAACTGGTCACCGAAGTGGAAAGCAACTTGCTCAAATTGGTGCTCATGGCCGGCCAGGTCGACCGTTTTGCCGGCATCGAACATGACCGCGCAGCGATCCTCTCGGAAAAAGATCCACAAAAACATCTCGCCAAGGGTGAAGGTCCGCAGATTCATGCCGATAAACGTGAAGACGTCGTATCCGGTCAAGATGACGTAGACGATTTGCTGTCCAGTTTAGGCTTCTAAGGAGCACCCACATGAGCTTCGGCGCCGATGAAGAAATCCTTCAGGATTTCCTTGTAGAGGCCGGCGAAATTTTAGAGCAACTGTCCGAACAACTGGTCGAGCTGGAAAGCCGACCGGATGATGCGAACCTGCTCAATGCAATTTTTCGCGGTTTTCACACTGTAAAAGGGGGCGCCGGCTTCCTCCAGCTCCATGAGCTGGTGGAGTGCTGTCACATCGCCGAGAACGTGTTCGACATCCTGCGCAAGGGTGAGCGCCACGTCGACTCGGAACTGATGGACGTGATTCTCGAGGCATTGGATGCGGTCAACGGCATGTTCAGTGAGGTGCGCGAACGTGCGCCGATCACGGCTGCCACGCCGGAACTGCTGGCTGCGCTGGCACGTCTGGCCGAACCTGCTGATACCGCAGTTGCGCCGGTAGCCGCGCCTGAGCCGGTGGTTGAAGCCGAGCCGGATGTGACCGACAGCGAGTTCGAACAGCTGCTCAACTCCCTCAGCGCGGTGAAGGCCGAAGCTGAAGCACCGAAAGCGGCGACTGCGCCTGCCGTGCCGACCAGCGAAGACATTACCGACGCAGAATTTGAATCCCTGCTCGACCAGTTGCACGGTAAAGGCCAGTTTGCGCCGGACGCCGTGGCAGCTGCCGCTGAACCGGCAGCGCCTGCTGCGTCTGCCACCTCTACAAGCACCGACATTACCGACGACGAATTCGAAGCGCTGCTCGACCAACTGCATGGCAAGGGCACGTTTGCCGCCGAAGCCTTGCCGGAAGTCGCCGCCATCGCGGCCGCACCGGCTGCCAGCGCCGCGCCTGCCAGCGTTGAGCCTGGCGCTGACGGCCTGATCTCCGATCACGAATTCGAAGCGCTGCTGGACGAGTTGCACGGCAAAGGCAAGTTCTCCGAAGTGGCCCCGGCCGCCGTGGCGACTGCCATGCCAGTGGCCGCCAAACCTGCGCCGGCCAAAGCCGCCGCGCCTGTGGCTGCCAAGCCCGCACCGGCACCAGCGGCCGCACCTGCGCGTGCCGCAGCGGCGCCGGTAGCGGAAAAACCTGCGAGTGAAGCCGAAACCACCGTGCGGGTTGATACCGCGCGCCTGGACGACATCATGAACATGGTCGGCGAACTGGTGCTGGTGCGTAACCGCCTGGTGCGCCTGGGCCTGAACAGCGGCGACGAAGCCATGCAAAAGGCCGTGTCGAACCTCGACGTGGTTACCGCCGACTTGCAGACCGCCGTGATGAAAACGCGCATGCAGCCGATCAAGAAAGTCTTCGGCCGCTTCCCGCGCCTGGTTCGCGACCTGGCGCGCCAGCTCAAGAAAGAAATCAACCTGGAACTGGTGGGTGAAGAAACCGACCTCGACAAAAATCTTGTCGAGGCCCTGGCCGACCCGCTGGTCCACTTGGTGCGCAACGCCGTCGACCACGGCGTCGAAACCCCGGAAGAACGCGAAGCCTCGGGCAAGTCGCGCAACGGCAAGGTGATTCTGGCGGCCGAACAGGAAGGCGACCATATCCTGCTGTCGATCACCGATGACGGCAAAGGCATGGACCCGGCGATTCTGCGTAATATCGCGGTCAAGCGTGGCGTGATGGACAAGGATGCTGCCGACCGCCTGACCGACACCGAGTGCTACAACCTGATCTTCGCCCCGGGCTTCTCGACCAAGACCGAGATCTCCGATGTGTCCGGCCGTGGCGTGGGCATGGACGTGGTGAAAACCAAGATCAGCCAGCTCAACGGCTCGATCAACATCTACTCGACCAAGGGCCAAGGCTCCAAGATCGTGATCAAGGTGCCGTTGACCTTGGCGATCATGCCGACCCTGATGGTGATGCTGGGCAACCAGGCGTTCGCCTTCCCGCTGGTCAACGTCAACGAGATCTTCCACCTCGACCTGTCGCGCACCAACGTGGTGGACGGCCAGGAAGTGGTGATCGTGCGCGACAAGGCGTTGCCACTGTTCTACCTCAAGCGCTGGCTGGTGGCTTCGGCCAAGCATGAAGAGCAGCGCGAAGGCCATGTGGTGATTCTGTCCGTGGGCACCCAGCGCATCGGCTTTGTGGTCGATCAACTGGTGGGCCAGGAAGAAGTGGTCATCAAGCCTTTGGGCAAAATGCTGCAGGGAACCCCAGGCATGTCGGGTGCGACCATAACCGGTGACGGTCGGATCGCGCTGATTCTTGATGTTCCGAGCATGCTCAAGCGTTACGCCGCTCGGCGTATTTGATTCTGGTGGGGTAGGGCGGTAGTGCCCGCCCCGCCTAACGGAGTGTTTATGGCAGTCAAGGTCCTGGTGGTGGACGATTCGGGTTTCTTCCGCCGCCGCGTCTCGGAAATTCTTTCCGCCGATCCAACCATCCAGGTGGTCGGTACGGCCACCAACGGCAAAGAGGCGATTGATCAAGCCATTGCGTTGAAACCGGACGTGATCACCATGGACTACGAGATGCCGATGATGGATGGCATCACCGCAGTCCGGCACATCATGCAGCGCTGCCCGACCCCGGTGTTGATGTTCTCCTCGCTGACCCACGAAGGCGCCCGGGTGACCCTGGATGCGCTGGACGCGGGTGCGGTGGACTTCCTGCCGAAGAATTTCGAAGACATCTCGCGCAACCCCGACAAGGTCAAGCAGATGCTGTGCGAGAAGGTGCACAGCATTTCACGCAGTAACCGTCGCAGCCTGTTCAGTGCGCCGGCGCCCGCGCCGGCTGCCGCGCCGACGCCGAGCACCTCGACGTTTGCGCGCCCGGCACCGGCACCCATAGCCCGGCCTGCGGTGGCGCCGGCGCGCGCCCCGGCCCCGAGCGCGCATTCGCCTGCACCCAAGCGCAAAGCCTACAAGCTGGTGGCCATTGGCACGTCCACCGGCGGCCCGGTGGCCTTACAACGGGTGTTGACCCAACTGCCGGCCAACTTCCCGGCGCCGATCGTGTTGATCCAGCACATGCCCGCCGCCTTTACCAAGGCCTTCGCCGAGCGCCTGGACAAGCTGTGCCGCATCAGCGTCAAGGAAGCCGAGGATGGTGACATCCTGCGCCCTGGCCTGGCGCTGCTGGCACCGGGCGGCAAGCAAATGATGGTCGATGGCCGTGGCGCGATCAAAATCCTGCCGGGCGATGAGCGCCTGAACTACAAGCCGTGCGTGGATATCACCTTCGGTTCGGCAGCCAAGTCCTACGGCGACAAAGTTCTGGCGGTGGTACTCACCGGCATGGGCGCCGACGGCCGTGAAGGCGCACGCCTGCTCAAGCAGGGCGGCAGCGCGATCTGGGCGCAGGATGAGGCCAGCTGCGTGATCTATGGCATGCCCATGGCCATCGTCAAGGCGGACCTGGCCGACGCCGTTTATAGCCTGGACGACATCGGTAAACATCTGGTGGAGGCCTGCCTCTGATGGATGTCTTGAGCCTGATTGGCATCACCATGGCGTTTGTCGCGATTATCGGCGGCAACTACCTCGAAGGCGGCCACCTTGGCGCCTTGGCCAATGGCCCGGCGGCGTTGATTGTGATTGGCGGCACCGTGGGCGCGGCGCTGTTGCAGTCGCCGCTGAGCTCGTTCAAGCGCGCCATGCAGATTCTGGTGTGGATCATCTTCCCGCCGCGCGTGGACCTGCCCGGCGGCATCGACCGTGTGGTCAACTGGAGCCTCACCGCGCGCAAGGAAGGCCTGCTGGGCCTGGAAGGCGTGGCCGATGCCGAGCCCGACAGCTACGCGCGCAAAGGCTTGCAACTGCTGGTCGACGGCGCCGAGCCGGAGGCGATTCGCAGCATCCTTGAGGTGGACTTCTACACCCAGGAAAGCCGCGATATCAACGCCGCCAAAGTCTTTGAAAGCATGGGCGGCTACGCGCCGACCATCGGCATCATCGGTGCGGTGATGGGCCTGATCCACGTGATGGGCAACCTGGCCGACCCGTCGCAGTTGGGCAGCGGCATTGCCGTGGCGTTTGTCGCCACCATCTACGGCGTGGCGAGTGCCAACCTGGTGTTGTTGCCGGTGGCCAGCAAGCTCAAGTCGATCGCCATGCGCCAGTCGCGTTACCGCGAAATGCTGCTGGAAGGTATTTTGTCGATTGCCGAGGGTGAGAACCCGCGCTCCATCGAATTGAAGCTCCAGGGCTTCATGGATTGATGGCCATGCACATTGACCTGTGGCCAGTGAGCTTTATGCGGCGAGTGAGCCTGTTGTGGCCAGTGAGCTTGTTGTGGCCAGTGAGCTTGTTGTGTCGAGCGAGCTTGTTGTGGCGAGTGAGCTTGCTCACGCTGGGCTGCGAAGCAGCCCCAAAACCATACACCGCAATCCGCCTGAACAAACGCATTGCCTGGAGTGGGGCCGCTTCGCGCCCCAGCGCGAGCAAGCTCGCTCGCCACAGTAAAGCGGGCACCAGTGAAGCGGGCCACAGTAAAGCGGGCACCAGTGAAGCGGGCCACAGTAAAGCGGGCACCAATGAAGCGGGCCACAGTAAAGCGGGCACCAGTGAAGCGGTCCACAGTAAAGCGGGCACCAATGAAACGGTCCACAGTAAAGCGGCCACCAGTAAAGCGGGCCACACTGAAGTGGCCAATAGGCGTCAGGGAGGTATCTGCCTGTGAGCCGTCGCCGCCGCGAGCCTGAAGAACACGTCAACCATGAACGCTGGCTGGTGTCTTACGCCGACTTCATCACCTTGCTGTTCGCGTTTTTTGTGGTGATGTACTCCATCTCGTCGATCAACGAAGGCAAGTACAAGATTATTTCCCAGGCGCTGATCGGCGTGTTCAATGACACCGACCGCTCGATCAAGCCGATCCCGATTGGCGACGAGCGGCCCAAGACCGTGACCCCGGCCAAGCCGCTGGTCAACGACAGCGACGAAACCGCCGCCGGCATCGGTGGCACCAGCGACCCGCTCAAAAGTATCGCCGATGACATCAGCGCGGCGTTTGGCGACCTGATCAAATCCAACCAGATGACCGTGCGCGGCAATGAGTTGTGGGTGGAGATCGAGCTTAATTCCAGCCTGCTGTTCGCCAGCGCCGATGCGTTGCCGAGTGATCAGGCGTTCACCATCATCGACAAGGTGGCGACGATTCTCAAACCGTTTGAGAACCCGATCCACGTCGAAGGCTTTACCGACAACTTCCCGATCAGCACCGCGCAATACCCGACCAACTGGGAGCTGTCCTCGGCGCGGGCTTCAAGCATCGTGCGCATGCTCGCGATGCAGGGCGTGAACCCTGGGCGCCTGGCGTCGGTGGGTTACGGTGAGTTCCAGCCGGTGGCCAATAACGCCACCGCCGAAGGCCGTGCGCGCAACCGCCGTGTGGTGCTGGTGGTGTCCCGTAACCTGGATGTGCGCCGCAGCCTGACCGGCACCGGTACCGCCAACGCAACACCGGATGCGGCCTTGAAGCGGGCTGGCACACAAACTGCACCGCCAACCGTTAAGCCGCCGGTTCGTCAGAGCGCCGTCAATTCTCCGTCGCCGGCTCAATAATGTTATGTAATGTCTCGGTCGCGCCTTAGCCTACCGGGAGGAACCAACTGAATGAGAGTCTGGGCAGTTGCCAATCAAAAGGGTGGAGTCGGTAAGACCACCACGTCCATCGCCTTGGCCGGCTTGCTGGCCGAGGCGGGCAAGCGTGTGGTCGTGGTCGACCTGGACCCGCACGGCTCGATGACCAGTTATTTCGGCTATGACCCGGATGCGCTGGAGCACAGTTGCTACGACCTGTTCCTGCACAAGGGCAGCGTACCGGCAGATTTGCCCGGGCAATTGCTGCTGCCCACCAGCAACGAGAGCATCTCGCTGTTGCCGTCCAGCACCGCGCTGGCGACCCTTGAGCGCCAGTCGCCGGGGCAGAGCGGCCTGGGCCTGGTGATCGCCAAGACCCTGGCGCAACTGTGGCAGGACTTCGACTACGCAATCATCGACAGCCCGCCGTTGCTGGGTGTGCTGATGGTCAACGCCTTGGCGGCCAGCCAGCAGTTGGTGATCCCGGTGCAGACCGAACACTTGGCGGTCAAGGGCCTGGAGCGCATGGTCAGCACTTTGGCGATGATCAACCGTTCGCGCAAACAGGCGCTGCCGTACAGCATCGTGCCTACCCTGTTTGACCGGCGCACCCAAGCGTCGCTGGGCACCTTGCGGGTGTTGCGCGATGCTTACCCAGAAACGATCTGGAACGGCTACATTCCAGTGGACACGCGCCTGCGTGACGCCAGCCGCGCCGGGCTCACGCCTTCGCAGTTCGACGGCAAGAGCCGTGGCGTGCTGGCCTACCGCGCATTACTCAAGCATTTGCTGTCCCAGCAACTTGTGGCGCAGGTGGCGTGATGAACCGTCCCGTTGAGCTTAAGACCCGGCCGCAACTGGCACTGGAGTCCTACCTGGACGCCTTGCTGCAAGATGCGACGGCAGAAGAGTTGCCCGAGCCGATTCTGGTCCTTGAACCGGCTGTAGTCGAACCTGAAAGCACGCTGGATGAATTCCAACTGGCGGTGCTGGAAGAACAGGCGCGTGATGCCCACGTGGTGGTGCCGATTGTGCCTGTGTCCGTGGTGGTCACGCCGGCAGTGGTTGAGCCGGTGGTCGAAGTGCACCTGCCGCCGAGCATCACGCCGCCGCTGGCCACCGGTGACGGTCGTCCGTTGTGGGCGGCCGAGCCGTTCGAGTGCCTGCTGTTCGATGTCGCCGGGTTGACCCTGGCGGTGCCGTTGGTGTGCCTGGGTTCGATCTATTCGTTGGAAGGCCAGGAGTTGACGCCGCTGTTCGGGCAACCGGAGTGGTTCCTCGGCATCCTGCCCAGCCAGGCCGGCAACCTCAAGGTGCTGGACACGGCGCGCTGGGTGATGCCCGATCGCTACCGCGATGACTTCCGCCAAGGCTTGCAGTACGTGATCTCGGTGCAGGGCTACGAGTGGGGGCTGGCGGTGCATCAGGTCAGCCGCTCGTTGCGCCTGGACCCGAATGAAATCAAATGGCGCAGCCACCGGGGCCAACGGCCATGGCTGGCGGGCACCGTGATTGAACATATGTGCGCGTTGCTCGACGTTGCCGAACTGGCCGAGTTGATCGCCAGCGGTGCGGTCAAGACCATGCCACAGAACAAACGCAGTTGATTGAACAATAAGGGCCGTGCGGTTGCGCGGTCGAAGAAGCACACACTGAAGGGGTCAGGGGTATGAACAAGTCAGCGTCCGCACAAGGTTTGGATGATCCGATCCTGCAATGGGTTACCTTCAAACTGGACAATGAAACCTACGGCATTAACGTGATGCGCGTGCAGGAAGTGCTGCGCTACACCGAGATCGCTCCGGTGCCGGGTGCGCCGAGCTACGTGCTGGGTATCATCAACCTGCGCGGCAACGTGGTGACGGTAATCGACACCCGCCAGCGTTTTGGCCTGGTGCCGACCGAGGTCAACGACAACACGCGTATTGTGATCATCGAAGCCGACAAGCAAGTGGTCGGGATCATGGTCGACAGCGTGGCTGAAGTGGTTTACCTGCGTCAGTCGGAAGTGGAAACCGCGCCGAACGTGGGCAATGAAGAATCGGCCAAGTTTATCCAGGGCGTGTGCAACAAGAACGGCGAATTGCTGATTCTGGTTGAGCTGGACAAGATGATGAGCGAAGAAGAATGGTCGGATCTGGAGAACATCTGATTGTTTCTTGAAGCGGCGGTGATTGTCCTGGCCCTGTTGTGGGCCGGGACCTTGGCGTTCCTGCTGCGCTATATGCGCCAGCAACGGGAGTTGGCCGTGCAACAGGCCGAGCGCGATGCGGTGCGTGACCGGCGGATTCTGGATTTGGTCAAGCGTGTGGATCACTTCCAGCAGAGTGCGGTGAAGGTTGGGGATGAAGTGCATGAACTGCGCGCGATTCTTGGGCCGTTGCCGGATAAGTTGGCGCAGATTGAACAGCGTGATCCTTCGAGTCTGTCGTTTGCCCAGGCGGCTAAATTGGTCGGCATGGGTGCGACGGTGGATGAGCTGACGCAGTCGTGTGGGTTGACCCAGGCCGAGGCGCAGTTGATGAGCAAGTTGCACAAGGGCTGATTGCCGATTGCCCTTGATCCAGTGTGGGAGCTGGCTTGCCTGCGCGGTGTGCATATCCGTTGCTGCGGTAACGGCGGCTTAGGGTTACGCCCTGACGGCGGGTCACTTTTGTAAAGACCGGAATGCCGGCCCAGACAAAAGTAACCAAAAAGTCTTCGCCCCACCACTTGGCACCTCGCTAATGCTCGGTGTGCCAGAACGAAGGCTTGAATCCGTGGGCCGCCGCGATGGGCCATCCTTGGCCCAGCGCGGCTAACCCGGCGTCCTGCCGGGTTACCCACGGATTCAAGCCTGCGTTCGGCCATCGTGG
>NZ_CBFHAZ010000131.1:0-14878 GCF_965653655.1 Pseudomonas onubensis
GTGTCAGTCAATGTAGATGTCGACTGACCCACCGCCTTCGCGAGCAAGCCCGCTCCCACATTGATTCGATTCCAATTCAGAGTTTCCGTGGCTCAGGGATACAGGCAAGATAAAGGCCTGCAAGTCAGAACACAGGATGCTTACCGTGACCGAAGCTTTTGTTGTCGTTCAAACCGCCGAAGAAGCCGTGGACCGGCTGGCGGCTCTGCATGAGCGTGCCACCGGCGCGCTTAACCAAGCCCTCAAGCAATACCTCAAGGACCGCGTCGAACCTGACGCCGAACAACGTGCCCAGTTTCGCTACCCGGAACTGCGCCTGACCTACCATTGCCACGGCGAAGTCCCACAGACCACCCGCGCTTACGCCAAGGTGCAATTGCCGGGAACCTACAGCGTGACCGTCACCCATCCGGCGGCGTTCCGTAAGTACCTGCTGGAGCAACTGGTGCCGTTGATGCACGACTTCACCGTGACCGTGGAAGTCGGCGTCAGCCAGCAGAATATTCCATACCCGTATGTGGTGGAGCAGGGTGATGAACTGGCTGGCTCCGGCGTTACCGCCGCGACCCTCGCCCGTGTGTTCCCCAGCACCGACTTGTCCGCCGCCACCGACGGCATTGCCGATGGCCTCTACGACTGGGAAAACACCGACCCGTTGCCGCTGGCGCTGTTCGATGCAGCGCGCGTGGACTTTTCCCTGCGCCGCCTGGTGCATTACACCGGCAGCGACTGGCGCCATGTGCAGCCGTGGATCCTGCTGACCAACTACCACCGTTATGTTGACCAGTTCATCCTGCATGGCCTGGAGCAACTGCGCAGCGACCCGCGGTTTATCCGCATGGTGCTGCCGGGCAACGTGATCATCGACAAGAGCATGGACCACGGCGAAGCCTCGGCCATTGCCGCAGGCGTGGTGTGGCACCGCTACCAGATGCCGGCCTATCACCTGCAAGCCACTGATGGCCACGGCGTGACCCTGGTGAACATCGGCGTTGGCCCGTCCAACGCCAAGAACATCACCGACCACCTGGCCGTGCTGCGCCCGCATTGCTGGCTGATGATCGGCCACTGCGGTGGCCTGCGCCAATCCCAGACCATCGGCGACTACGTATTGGCTCACGCTTACATGCGCCGCGACGGGATTCTCGACCGCGTGGTGCCGCCGAACATCCCGATCCCGGCCCTGGCCGAAGTGCAGATGGCCTTGCAGCAAGCCGCTGCCAACGTCACCGGCGAAAAAGGCGAAGAGCTGAAAAAACGCCTGCGCACCGGCACTGTGCTGACCTACGACGACCGCAACTGGGAACTGCGCTGGGCGCAAGAGCGGCCACTGATCAACCTGTCTCGCGCTGTGGCGGTGGACATGGAAAGCGGCACCATCGCGGCCCAGGGCTACCGTTTGCGGGTTCCGTACGGCACCTTGCTGTGCGTGTCGGACAAGCCGCTGCACAGCGAGATCAAGCTGCCGGGTTCGGCCAACGCGTTTTATGAGCGTGCGGTCAGTCAGCACTTGAAAATCGGCATCGAGGCGGTGGATTTGTTGCGCACCGAACTCAACTCGCTGCACTCGCGCAAACTGCGCAGCTTCGACGAGCCGCCGTTCCGCTAAGCGGTTGGGATGGTCATTTAGCGGTCAGGCCACTAGCATTGTCGGTCCTGACCGTTAGATGTTCCTTTGCCATGTCCCGTCCTGCCCGCCCCGATTCGCGCCGCCCTGGCGTGAAACCTCCGTACTCCGCAACGCGGCGTGTCGCCAAGGCGCCACCGGCCGAGCCGAAGTTGATCCTGTTCAATAAACCCTTCGACGTGCTGACCCAGTTCAGCGACGAAGGCGGGCGCGCGACCCTCAAGGATTTTATCGACATCCCCGGCATCTACCCGGCCGGGCGCCTGGACCGTGACAGCGAAGGCCTGCTGTTGCTGACCAACGACGGCCAGCTACAGGCGCGCATTGCCGACCCCAAGCACAAACTGGCGAAAACCTACTGGGTGCAAGTTGAAGGCGAGCCCACCGAAGAGCAGCTGCAACGCCTGCGTGACGGCGTCGAGCTGAATGACGGCATAACCTTGCCCGCCGAAGCGCGGCAGTTGGACGAACCCGAATTGTGGCCACGCAACCCGCCGGTGCGCTTTCGCAAAAGCGTGCCGACGCACTGGCTGGAGCTGGTAATCCGTGAGGGGCGTAACCGCCAGGTGCGGCGCATGACCGCTGCGGTGGGCTTGCCGACCTTGCGCCTGGTGCGTGTGCGTATCGGTGACTGGTCGATTGATGGCCTCGATCAAGGCCAATGGAAGGCAGTGCCGGCGCGTTTATAAAGCGCCGGACTCGATCAGGCCGATTACCACGCTCTTGATGATGAACGCGGCCACACCCAGGCCCAGCACAAAAAACAGGATGAACGACCCAAAGCGCCCGGCCTTGGATTTTTTCGCCAGGTCCCAGACGATAAAGCCCATGAAGATGATCAGGATCGTGACCAGGCCGGTCATCATCCATTCTTCAAAGAGGGCGGGGTCGATGTTGTTCATAGGGTTTTTTCCGGCGCAGGAGACAGCGAGTATAGGGCAGTGGCATCGACCTGGAATTGACCTGCGTCGGTCAGTCGCACACGAAAGCAGAAGCAAAAGTGTGAAAGCCGTGGAATAAAAAAGCCTGTGGCGCTGTTTTATTGAAGTCATCAAAACAGTGCAGTGCGCAGCGTTTAACGCTATTGAGTTGGCCTATCGAAAAGCCGCGTCAACTTCAATGTTCGTTGGATGCAAGGCACGTCATAGGAGCACAACCCAATGTGGCACCTGAATAAAGTCACCGCGTCGTTTACCGCCCATCTTCCCCGCGCGGCACAGAACAACTTTGATACCTTCCAGAATGCGATTCATAACTTGGGCATTCACCCAAGAGACGCGGCTCAAATGCTCGGCAGCGCCGATTACAAAAGGTTAGGAACCTCGGATCAGTACCAAATTCGTCTATCTGGTTCCGAACGCGCGACGTTCCTGGTGGATACGGCTACCCGTACGGTAACCATCTTACAGGTAGGAGGGCATACCTAAGTCCTGCCTGATATCGTCGGCGTTCGCTTTACGGTGAGTCGGCACTCAGGTACGCAGGTGCGTCAACGGCAGCTCGGTGCTGTTGAGCACCTGGTTGAGCACAAAGCTCGACCTTACGCTGGTCACGCCTTCAATCCGCGTCAAATGCCCCAGCAGCAATTTTTGATAGTGGTCCATGTCCGGCACCACCACTTTCAACTGATAGTCCGCGTCCATCCCGGTGACCAAACTGCATTCCAGTACTTGCGGCAGGGTGCGGATCGCCGCTTCGAAATTCTCGAAACGCTCAGGCGTATGACGGTCCATGCCGATCAGCACATAGGCTGTAAGGCTCAAGCCGAGCATCTTGCGGTCGAGCAGCGCGACCTGGCGTGCGATGTAGCCGTCGTCTTCCAATTGCTTGACCCGGCGTGAGCACGGCGACGGCGACAGGCCGATGCGTTCGGCCAACTCCTGGTTGGAGATCCTCGCGTCGCGCTGCAATTCCGCCAAAATACTCAGGTCGTATCGGTCAAGCTTGCTCATTGGGTTGGCCTTTGTCGTAACTATTGCGGTGAATTATCTATGAAGGGTTAAAAATTGCGCAAGCACTGTTTATTGACGCAATCTTCGCAATCATCTGTCGGGCGTTGGCCTGTATCTTTATCAACAGAATCACCGCCTGGACAACAGTCCACTGCAGCTCGCCCAATCAGGCCTGCTGCGGCCGCCGCCCCAGCAGGGTTGAGCCGGCCTCCAGGCTGCACACTGTCCACAAGACGGCGTGAGGTGAGCCAACGTCAAAAGCGTTGAGCCAGGACGAAATTCTCAAGGGGTGGCCGACGGGTCACCTCTTTTCTTTTGCCTTAAGAAAATTCTTCTTGTGACTGATAACCTGTCTCAGAACCGGGTGAGGCTTTTCCAGTCTCATGCAGTAAGGCCGGACACTCCAGGCCCCAACCCGCAGTGAGGAATAGCATGAAGCGCATCTGGCGTATGGCAGGTGTAGGTTTGCTGATGGTGAGCGTCGGCACGCAGGTAATGGCCGATGACCCGCGCTATGAAGGCGGTGGTCAGCATGAAAGAGGCCCGGAAGGCGGGCGCGGTAACGAACAAGGGCGCCCGCAAAATAACCAGCCGCGCCCGCAGAACACTCAACCGCGTCCCGAAAACAACCAGCCACGGCCACAGAACCCGCACTTTGATCGCGCCGAGCAACAGCAGCACGGCGGTGGGCAGTGGCAAGGTCGCCCGCAAAATAACGAGCAACCGCGGCCGGCGCCGCAGCCGGCGAACAACCTGCCGATACAGGGCCGCCCGGACACCGTGCGCCAAACCCAGGAACCCCGCCAGGGCTACTATCAGGACATCCCGCGCCGCAATGATGGCAACCAGCATTGGCAAGCAGGCAATGGCCCTGGCCCACGTCCTGGTGGCGGCTTTAATAATGGTCACCCCAACGACAACCGCTGGCCGGGTCGCCCTTCAGGGCACGGCAACGGCTGGGGGCCAGGCCCGCAGTATCGCCCCGGTTACATGGTCGACCGTTTCCCCGACCGCAACTACCGTGTGCCTTACCGTGGCCAGGATTACTTCTTCTCCGGCGGCTACTGGTATCGCCCGCAAGGCCCGCGCTACGTGGTGGTAACGCCGCCCTATGGCATCCGGGTGCAATACCTGCCGGACTACGCACGGGAAGTGTGGGTGGGCAGCGCGCTGTTCTTCCTCGCGGCGGGTTCTTACTACACCTATGAGAATGCCACCCAGCAATACGTGGTGGTGCAACCGCCCACCGAAGTGCCGGCGCCACAACCCGCGCCGCAAGGCAACGGTTATGACGTGGTGGCCTACCCGGCCAACGGCCAGTCCCCGGCACAGGTACAGCAGGACGGCTACGACTGTTATCGCTGGGCGGTGCAGCAAAGCGGTTTCGACCCACGCACCGTCACCTACGCCCCGGACCCGGCGGTGGTGCAAACCTATCGCCAGGCCCAGGGCAACTGCCTGACCAGTCGCGGCTATCAGGTGCAGTAGATGCAGCGGCAAGCTTCAAGCTTCAAGCGGTGAGCTTCAAACTTGAGGCTTGAAGCTTGCAGCTTGCAGCTGATCCACAGGATCCGCATGCACCAGCACTTCGGCACGCGGGTAAGCCTTGTGAATGGCATCGGCGGCCTGGTCGCTGATGCCGTGGGCCACTGACAGGGTCAATTCCCCCGGCAATTCCAAATGCAACTGCACAAACCAGTGGCTGCCGGAAATGCGCGTGCGCAAATCATGCGCACCCAGCACGCCCGGTACATTGCGCGCCAACTCCAGCATGTGCTGGCTGACATCCGGCGGCAGTTCCTCATCCATCAACACGGCAAAGCTCTCGCGGGCGATCTGGATCGCGCTCCACAGGATATAAGCGGCAATGCCGAGGCCAAACCACGCATCCACCTGATGAAAACCAAACCCTGCCAACACCAGTGCCACCAGAATGCTGCCGTTGAGCATCAAGTCGGAGCGGTAGTGCAGTGAGTCGGCGCGCACGGCGTTGGAGCCGGTTTCGCGGATCACCCGGTGTTGCAGCATCAGCAGCGCCACGGTCATCAGCAGCGAAAACACGATGACGCCAATGCTCAGCCACGGCGCGCCAACCGGTTCCGGGTGCTGCAAACGCTGGTACGCCTGGAATGCAATCAACACCGCACTGCCGGCGATAAACAACGCCTGGGCCATGCCCGACAGCGATTCGGCCTTGCCATGCCCATAACGGTGATCGTCATCGGCTGGGCGCAGCGCGTAATGCACCGCCAGCAGGTTCAGCAGCGAAGTCACGCCGTCGAGCAGCGAGTCGGTCAACCCGGCGAGCATGCTCACCGAGCCACTGAACCACCAGGCGATCGCCTTGGTGATAATCAGCGCACAGGCCACGCCCACCGAGGCGCGGGTGGCCAGGCGCAGGAGCCTGGCGTGTTCGGGGCTGCTGGTCATACGAATCCTTAAGCGGCGGGTTGCAGGCCCAGGGACGCGAGCTGTTGCACGCTGCCCTTGAACTGGATCATGCGCGGGTCATCCAGCGGCAGGCGGCGGCCGGTTTCCTTTTCAATGATGGTTTGCAGTTTGGCGTTGTCGACCTTGCCGTCGGCGCCGATGGCTTCGTGCAGCTTCTCGGGTGCAACCTGGGCGGTCTTGCCCGGTTCGTAGTAGATGGCGCCGGTGGCGAAGTCCACGCCAAAGGCGATCAGGCCCGGGATTACATAAAACAGCAGGCCCACGGCGTCGAGCACGGCAATGGCCGGGTCGATCTTGCCGTCGATCTGGCCACGACGGTCCGGGTAGAAAATCGAGCCGCAGGCCGTCAGTTGGCTGAGCAGGGTGACGGCGAGGACACCGCCGATGACACGGGAAGCGATACGCATAAAATGCTCCTGAACACTTGTGAAAGGTGACTATAAGCCAGATCTACCAGGCGACGATGCTCAAATGTGGGAGCGGGCTTGCTCGCGAATGCGGTGAGTCAATCAACATATATATCAACTGACAGACTGCATTCGCGAGCAAGCCCGCTCCCAAATTTAACCGTGTTCCCAAGGGGGCCGGAGGGTGTTTTTGAGACCATCACCGGCATCCGCCAGTTCGCCGTTATACTCGCCGCTCTGCTTTGGAGCCAGTATGAATTCGTTGCCGATTGATGATGTTTTACCCGCCCTGCGTGACGCCTTGGCGAGTCGCCATGAAGCCGTGCTCGAAGCGCCGCCCGGTGCCGGTAAAACCACCCGCGTGCCCTTGGCTTTATTGAATGAGCCTTGGCTGGCCGGGCAAACCATCCTGATGCTCGAACCTCGGCGCCTCGCCGCGCGAGCGGCGGCCGAACGCCTGGCCAGTGAGCTGGGTGAAAAAGTCGGTGAAACCGTTGGCTACCGCATCCGACTGGACAGCAAAGTCGGCCCCAATACCCGCATCGAAGTGGTCACCGAAGGCATTCTCACGCGCCGTCTGCAAGACGATCCGGCGCTGGATGGCGTGGGCCTGCTGATCTTCGACGAATACCACGAACGCAGCCTCGACGCCGACCTGGCACTGGCCCTGAGCCTCAACGGCCGCGAGCTGTTTCGTGACGAGCAACCGCTGAAAATCCTGCTGATGTCCGCCACCCTCGAAGGCGAGCGCCTGGCGGGTCTGCTGGGCGACGCGCCGATCCTGCGCAGCGAAGGGCGCATGTTCCCGGTGCAGATGCGCTGGGGGCGGCCATACCAGGCCGGTGAATTTATCGAGCCGCGTGTGGTGCAGACCGTCCTCGACGCGGTGCAGGACCAAACGGGCAGCATTCTGGTGTTTCTGCCGGGGCAGGCCGAGATTCGTCGGGTCAATCAACAACTGGCCGACGCCTTGGGTGATCGCCCTGATGTGCTGCTGTGCCCGCTGCATGGCGAACTCGATCTCAACGCCCAGCGCGCCGCCATCGACCCGGCGCCCGCCGGCAAGCGCAAAGTGGTGCTGGCCACCAACATTGCCGAGACCAGCCTGACCATCAATGGCGTGCGTGTGGTGATCGATGCCGGGCTGGCGCGGGTGCCGCGTTTCGACCCCGGCAGCGGCATGACCCGCCTCGACACCCAGCGCATCTCCCGCGCCAGCGCCACCCAGCGAGCCGGTCGGGCAGGGCGGTTGGAGCCGGGCGTGTGTTATCGCTTGTGGTCCGAAGACCAGCACGAAGGTTTGGCCGCCTATGGCAGCGCGGAAATCCTCGCCGCCGACCTGGCGGGCCTCGCCTTGCAACTGGCGCGCTGGGGCGTTACGCCCACGCAACTGGTGTGGCTGGATGTGCCGCCGACCGCCGCCTATGCCCAGGCCCAGGATTTGCTGGTGCGCCTGGGTGCGTTGAACGACGACACACTCACCGCCCATGGCCAGAAAATGGCGGAGTTGCCCGCGCACCCACGCATTGCCCACCTGTTGCTGCGCGGGCAGGACTTGGGGCTGGCCGCGACCGCCTGTGAGGTGGCGGCCTTGTTGGGAGAGCGCGATATCTTGCGCGGTGGCGGTGCGGATTTGCACAGCCGCCTGGCATTGATGTCCGGCGAAGAACGCGCGCGTGGCACCCAGGGCGGCGTGCAGCGCGCCAAGCAACTGGCCCGTCAGTACCGGGGCTACTTGCGCGGCCAGCCGACTCAAGCGGTGGCCGACCCCGACCACCCGCGCTGGCTCGGCGCCTTATTGGCGTTGGCTTATCCGGACCGCGTCGCCCAGCAACGTCGCCCTGGTGGCGCCGAATATCGCCTGGCCAATGGCCGCGCCGCGCTGTTCGCCGAGGCCGACAGCCTGATGAAACAACCTTGGCTGGTGATCGCCGACCTTGGCAGCCGCCAGGGCCAGCGCGAAGAACGCATCTACCTGGCGGCGGATTTTGACCCGGCGCTGTTCGACAGCGTGCTGGCCGAGCAAGTGCGCACGGTCGACCAGCTTGATTGGGATGAGCGCGAAGGCGTGCTGCGCGCCGAACGCCAGCGCAAGGTCGGTGAACTGGTGCTCAGCCGCGAACCGCTTACCGGGCTGGATGAGTCCGCGCGCAGCCAGGCGTTGGTGAACCTAGTGCGCCGCAAAGGCCTGGAGCTGCTGCCGTGGACGCCCGAACTGCGCCAGTGGCAGGCGCGCGTCATGCTGCTGCGCCAGTTGGACGCTGGCAAAACCAGCGAATGGCCGGATATGAGCGACAAAGCCTTGCTGGCCGATTTGGAGCATTGGCTGATGCCCTACCTGGGCAAAGTCTCGCGCCTGAGCCACTTTTCTAATTTGGATATTTCCAGCTTCCTGCACAACCTGCTGCCCTGGCCGCTGCCCCAGCGCCTGGACGAGCTGGCGCCACAGCATGTGAAGGTGCCTTCGGGCTCATCGGTGCGCTTGGACTACAGCGAACAGCCGCCGATTCTGGCGGTGCGCCTGCAGGAATTGTTCGGGCTGGCGGACACACCGCGCATTGCCGGCGGGCGCCAAGTGGTCAAGCTGCACCTGCTGTCCCCGGCACGCCGGCCGGTGCAGGTGACGCAGGATCTGGCGAACTTCTGGCGCAGTACCTATGCCGAAGTGAAGAAGGATTTGAAGGGAAGATACCCCAAGCACTATTGGCCGGATGACCCCTTGGTGGCCGAACCCACTGCCAGAATCAAACCCCGAAAGTAGGTGATATGAAGATCCAATGTGGGAGCGGGCTTGCTCGCGAAAGCGGTGGTTCAGTTGATACATGCTGACTGACACACCGCCTTCGCGAGCAAGCCCGCTCCCACATGGGGTGCTGTGGTGTGGGTTATTGCGCAGCAGGCAGCAGGAACCGCGCGATCACTGGCAGGTGGTTGGAGATACGCAGTGTGTCCTCCTGCCGCACCTTGGCCTCCACCCGCTTGATCCGTGGGCTGTAGAACAAATAATCCAACGTCCGATCCGGCCCATCCACGCTCGGGTCATTGGGGAAGTGTGTCAGCCACTTCGCCCGATCAATCCCACTGGATTCACTGTTACTCGGGATCATCGGGTATTTATCCCACAACAAATGCAGCTCGCTGTCCGGCGAATACTGCCCGCGCTTGCCTGCGTCCAGGCGCAGGAATTGCCCCAGCGGCAGCAAGTTGAAATCCCCGCCAATCAACCATGGCGTGCCACGGCCTTCGAACTTATCCAACAACTTGACCGTGGCCTTGGCCTGCTCCTGCACCGCCGAACGCCCAGGTTTATCACCATCCAGGCGGGTGTTGAGCACGGCCAGTTGGCCACCATCGCTCAGCGGCAGGTAAGTCAGCAGCAATGCCGGCTTGGGTTGGAACTGGCGGCTGATGAAGTTGGCCGGCGACACCGGCAGTTGCAGGCGCTCGGCGTGTTCGATCTGGTAGCGGCTCAGCGTGACGAGCTTGCGGCCGACGCTGCCGAAGATATGCAGGTTGGGCACGAAGTCGGCTTTCCAGTCGAAAGCCTGGGCGCTGCACGGGTAGAGGTCGACCAAGCGTTCCTGGAGCAACGCCACCTGGTCCTGATAGTGAGAGGACTTGGCGCCTTCATCGAGCTCCTGCAACAACAGGATGTCGGGCTGTTCGTCGCGAATCACCCGCGCCACTTCGTCCAGGCTGAAGGCCATGTCTTCTACCGTAGGGCGCTCATCCGGGCCTTTGCCGTCGGGGCTGTCGTACCAGAACACATAGTTCTTGCCGGCCAGGTATTGCACGTTCCAGGTCATGACCTTGAGCGCCTGCCCCGGCAGCAAGGTCGGTGCACGTGGCGCGACGCAGCTGACGGGCAGGGTCTGCTTGTCGACGGGGCGCCAGGTCAGGCTGTAGATCAGGGCCGCAAGCAGGCCTGCGATGATCAACAGGCTCAACAGGGTGATGCGCAATAAACGGGTCATTGGCTCGGCTTATAGCGTTATCAGAGGTGGCACGGAGCATATCACCGCGCGTCGGCATCGCCACCGATCAACATAAACAATCGGAAAAGCACCACGCTGGTAAACAGTTGCAGGAAGCTGTGGGCGCTGTCGATCAGTACGCCCAGCAGCGGCGCAGGGTTCGGATAGGCCGCCACGCTCGCGCCTTTGAGCAGCCACAACGGCGTCATTACGCACAGCAGGCACACCAGGATTCGCCAGAAATGCCCACGGGTCAGGCGGAAACTTTCCTTCATCGCCTCCAGTGCCGACATGCCGCGCAGCACCAGCAGGTACTCGGCAAACGCCAGCACCACCATCAGCCACAGGCCCGGCAGGAAGTACAGCGACAGCCCCAGCAGAATCAGCAAGGTGCTGACCGCCGTGAGCAGGGCGAAACGCGGCCACATGGCCAGGGCCATGGCCCACACGTCTTTAGTACTGGGCGACTCACCCCGGGTGCGCGCATCCAGAAACAGGATCAGGGCGCCGGTGTACAGCGGGTACACCAACAACCCGACGACCACGCTATAACCGGGAAACGCATCCGGGCCCAGTGTGTGGTCGAGCACCTGTTGCAGCAGGGCTTCGAGGATCACCAACGGCAGGCACAGCTGGACGATGGCGCCCAGGTTGCGTTGGGTGAAACGGAGGGAGTCGCGCAATACGTCTAACGGATTCATCAGGTTCGTCACAGGCCTAAAAGCAAGGCCAACACTTTAACCGATCATGACGAGAGGTAAGCAAACGTAAACCTTGCGTAAAGACCATTGAAACGTCTGGTAACACCCCCATAACTAGGCTGTAGCTTGCCTGATCACAGGCGGGCCCATGATTTCTACCGGCAATCTAACGAGGTCGCCATGAACAGCGAAGAGCAAACCCTGATCGATGGACTGTTTTCACGGTTGCAACAAGCCGAAACGGACTCAGCCCCCCGCGACGCCCTGGCCGAAGCGCGGATCAAGGAGCACATGACTCGCCAACCGGCCGCCGGGTACTACATGACCCAGTCGATCCTGGTGCAAGAACACGCGATCAAGAGCCTCGACGCGCAGAACAAGCAACAGGCGCAGCAGATCCAGCAATTGCAGGATGAGCTGCAACAGGCCAAGTCTCAGGCCGCGCAACCGGCGCCGAGCAGTGGCGGCTTCCTCTCGAGCATCTTTGGTGGCAGCAGTTCCCGCGACTCGCAGCCGGCACAAAGTGCTCCGCCTTCCTCCGGTGGCGGCTGGCGTGAACCGGCGCGGTCGTCTTTCGGCCAGCCTGCACCGCAACAGCAAAATTACGCTGCGCCACAGCAGAATTATCAACAGCCGCAGCAAGCCCCTGCCGCGCCTATCGGCAGTGGCTTCCTTGGTGGCGCGCTGAAAACCGCCGCCGGTGTGGCCGGTGGTGTGATGCTGGCCGAAGGCATCAGCAGCCTGTTCAGCCACAACTCGCAGCAGCCGCAGGTGGTGGAAGAAATCATCCGCGAAGAACCGGCACCGGCCAGCGACAATGGCAACTGGGGCAATGACGACCAGAAGTTTGCCGGTAACGACAGCTGGGGCAATGACAACTCATCCGACAGCTTCGCAGACAGCGACTACTCCGACGATTCCTCCTCCTTCGGCGACGACGACTCCTTCGTCTGACCCACCTTCAACCGGGGCGCTTCGTCGCCCCGGGCTGATTTTTCGCTGAAACTTTCCCATGGCTGGCATACTGGCAACCTTTCCGGGCCGTAGCGCCTGGCTGTCATGAGGAAGTGCGGTGAAAAAAATTGCAGTGTTCGCCGATGTGCAAAACCTCTACTACACCGTGCGCCAGGCTTACGGTTGCCACTTCAACTACGCGGCGCTGTGGGCGGACATCAGCTCGCGCGGGCAGATCGTCGAGGCGTATGCCTATGCCATCGACCGTGGCGACAGCAAGCAGCAGCAATTCCAGCAGATCCTGCGCAACCTGGGCTTTACGGTAAAACTCAAACCCTACATCCAGCGCGCCGACGGCTCGGCCAAGGGCGACTGGGACGTGGGCATCACCCTGGACATCATGGATGCCGCCGACCACGTCGACGAAGTGGTACTGGCTTCCGGCGACGGTGATTTCGACATGCTGCTCGAACGCATCATCCAAAAGCACGGCGTTGAAGCCGTGGCCTACGGCGTGCCGGGGCTGACGGCCAACTCGCTGATACGCGCCGCCAGCCGCTACGTGCCCATCGAAGGCGCGCTGCTGCTTAAATAAGCGCTCAGGCTTAATCAATCGTTAGACGGAGTTGGAACAGGTTTGGAACGTATAGCGGTCATCGACTTTGAAACCACCGGCATCACCCCGAGCAGCCACTGCCGGGCCACGGAAATCGCGGTGGTTATCCTCGAGCGCGGCCAAATCGTGGACCGCTACCAGAGCCTGATGAATGCCGGCGTACGCGTGCCGGGCTTTATCGAGCAACTCACCGGCATCAGCAACGCCATGCTGCGCAGCGCGCCACCGGCTGAGCGGGTGATGAATGAAGTAAATGAATTTGTCGGCACTACGCCGCTGCTGGCGCACAACGCCGCGTTCGACCAGAGGTTCTGGGACTTTGAACTGGGCCTGATCCGCCGCACCCGCCTGCAAAAATTCGCCTGCTCGCTGCTGTTGGCCCGCCGCCTGATGCCGTCGGCACCCAACCACAAGCTCGGCACGCTGAACGCACTCGCCCAACTGCCCCACACCGGCAAGGCTCACCGGGCGATGGCGGATGCGGAGATGGCGGCCAACCTCACCGCGCACCTGGCCCAGGAACTGCGCGGCACCCACGGCTTGCGCGAACTGTCCCACGATTTGCTGTGTACTTTGCAGAAAGTGCCGGCGGCGAAGATCAACGAACACCTGAAGAAGCACCGCGGGTTCTAACCCAACCCCAATTCCAAGAACACTGAAGCTCAAAATGTGGGAGCGGGCTTGCTCGCGAATGCAATGTGTCAGTCGCCGAATATATTGACTGACCCACCGCCTTCGCGAGCAAGCCCGCTCCCACATTGGGTTATGCGGTGCTCATCGAGGCTGCACACACTCCAACGCCCGATCCACCACACCTTTGGCCATCCCCACCAAATGCATCACCGCCCGCTGCTGGGTGCTGAGCGTTTCCCCCGACACATTCACCGTCTCCACCGCGCAATGCAGCAAGTCGGCCGCATGGGCGAGGGCGTCTTCGAAGCTCAGGTTGTCATTGAGCACAAAGTTGGGCGCGTCCGGGGCGGATGCCTTGAGGTAGTAGTCGATGGCTCGGCGATAGCGGTGTATCAGCCACCACTTTTTGCTCGTTCCCACGCTCCGCGTGGGAATGCCTCCTGTGACGCTCCGCGTCACGACCTCAAGAGCGGACGCGGAGCGTCCTGGGCTGCATTCCCACGCAGAGCGTGGGAACGATCGGCGGCTGGCTCATCGAGGCTGCACACACTCCAACGCCCGATCCACCACACCTTTGGCCATCCCCACCAAATGCATCACCGCCCGCTGCTGGGTGCTGAGCGTCTCCCCCGACACATTCACCGTCTCCACCGCGCAATGCAGCAGGTCGGCCGCATGGGCGAGGGCGTCTTCGAAGCTCAGGTTGTCATTGAGCACAAAGTTGGGCGCGTCCGGGGCGGATGCTTTGAGGTAGTAGTCGATGGCTCGGCGGTTGAGGAGGGCGTCTTCGCTGAGGAAGTCCGTCGGGGTAGTAGTTGAGGCAGAGGTTGCTTTGACCATGTTGATTCTCCGGCACTTGTAACTCGCTCTCCCGCCAATTTCGGCTTGCACTTCCGGTCATCGAAGGGCCGATGACATGGGGAAGACTAGCGGCCGAATTCAGCCGGAACAAGGCATGAAATGGCGCTCGGAAATGTCCCGCAAATGAAAGAGAACAGTCCTGCTGGCCACTGAAATATTGCTCGTTCCCACGCTCCGCGTGGGAATGCCTCCTGTGACGCTCCGCGTCACGGCCTCAAGAGCGGACGCAGAGCGTCCTGGGCTGCATTCCCACGCAGAGCGTGGGAACGATCGACGGATTTCATCCATGACTTCAAGATCATTGATGAAGATTTGACGTGCTTCGTTATGCAGATTAAGTGGCAGTTCAACCTGCAAGCGACTCAGGAAGACTGGGATCACATCACGACCATTAAGCAGATTGTCGATTTGATTGTTCAGCGCTCAAGCCTTCGGTGAAGCAACTGACGCCATCGCAGGCAAGCCAGCTCCCACAGTAGATCGCATCCAGCCCTGGCGACTCGGTCAAATGTGGGAGGCCCCGCCACCTCTTCGATGTAGCGCTGTCGCGCATCAAACTGGTTCATCGTAAGGTTAAGAACGCGGGCGGGGCAAAGGCCGTAACCAGCACTGGTGTGCCAGCACCCGAGTGGGAGAGTGGCCTGCACGGTATCGGCGTGGAGTCATTGTCGGCACAGCTAGCTGTGACCACGTATAAGAGAG
>NZ_CBFHAZ010000132.1:0-14625 GCF_965653655.1 Pseudomonas onubensis
CGAATGCGGTGGGTCAACCAACTCATCAGTTGACTGATACACCGCATTCGCGAGCAAGCCCGCTCCCACATTTGCTCTGTGTTGTTTGATCTACCAGGCCTGGCTTAAGGGTTGAGACTGGCCTGCACGGCTGCCACGCCATCGCTGCCATCAAACGCCGTAACCCCGGCCAACCAGCGCTGCAAATCCTCAGGGTGGTCACGCAACCACTGCCTGGCCACATCCTGCGGCGACTGGCGCTCCATGATCGGCACCATCAGTTGGCTTTCCTGGGCGGCGGTGAAGGTCAGGTTCTGCAACAAACGGTTGGCGTTGGGGCAACGTTCGCCAAAGTCCGGCGCGGTGACGGTGGAAACTGTAGCGCGACCTTCGTCCGGGCCGAACACATCTTCACTGCCCGTGAGATAAGCCATTTTCATGTTGATGTTCATCGGGTGCGGGGTCCAGCCGACGAACACCACGAACTCCTTGCGGTTCACCGCACGCTGCACCGCCGCGAGCATGCCCGCTTCACCGGAGGCGACGAGTTTGAAGCCACCGAGGCCGAAGTGGTTGGTGTCGATCATTTTCTGGATATCAGTATTGGCACCGCTGCCCGGCTCGATGCCGTAGATCTTGCCGCCCAACTTGTCTTTGAAGCGGGCGATGTCGGCAAACGTCTTCAGCCCGGCATCCGCCACGTATTGCGGCACGGCCAGGGTGGCTTGGGCGTCGGCGAGGCTGGGTGTGTCGAAGACCTTGACCTGCTTGGCGGCCAGGAACGGCGCGATGTTGTTGTCCATCGCCGGTTTCCAGTAGCCGAGGAAGATATCCAGGCGCTTGTCGCGGATGCCGGCAAAGATGATCTGCTGCACCGCGCTGGTCTGCTTGCTGTCGTAGCCCAGGCCGTTAAACAGTACGTCGGCCATGCCGGAGGTGGCGATGACGTCGGTCCAGCTGACCACGCCCATGCGGACGGCTTTGCAGGAGGCAGGTTCTGCGGCCATGGCGTTGGCGCTGATCAAAGCGGCACCGGTGAGGATCAACAACAGTCTTTTCATGGATGAGGTCTCACTCGGCAGCTTTATTGTGGGGAGTGGCGTCTGGCGCGCCGTACCCACAACCTTACCCAGCGGGACCTCTGCTGACACGAACTGTGGCGACCGGCAGTTGCACTGGGGCGACTGTGAGGGCCCCTTCGCGAGCAAGCCCGCTCCCACATTGGGACCGCATTCTCCTGCTGAAACTCGGTCAAATGTGGGAGCGGGCTTGCTCGCGAAAGCTATTTCAGCAGCACCGAAAATTATCGGTAACGCTTCTGCCCCCAGGCCAGCAACCCTTCCAGCAACTGCTTCAATACCACCCGCGTCGGCTCCGCCAGATCCGTGCGATACCGGAACGGCTCAACCTCTTCCATGTAAGTGCTCTGGCACAACTCCAACTGCACCGCATGAATATCCTGCGCCGGGTCGCCGTAGTGGCGGGTGATGTGCCCGCCCTTGAAGCGCCCATTAAGCACATGGGTGAACTGTGGATGCTGAGCGCAGATGCCTTCCAACTGGCTGGCCAGTTCCGGGTCACACGCCGCGCCGTTGAAGGTGCCGAGGTTGAAGTCCGGCAGCTTGCCGTCGAACAGGTGCGGGATTACCGAGCGGATCGAGTGCGCATCAAACAGCAAGGCGTAGCCGAACTCGGCCTTGAGCCGGGCAAGTTCTTCTTGCAGGGTGCGGTGGTACGGCCCCCAGATCTTTTGCAGGTAGCTCACGCGTTCTTCTTCGGACGGCACTTGCCCTTCACGGAACAATGGCACGCCGTCGAACAGGGTCGCCGGGTACAGCCCGGTGGTCGCGCCGGCGTAGAGCGGTTTGTCGTCGGACGGCCGGTTCAGGTCGATCACAAATCGCGAGTACTCGGCCGACAAGGTGCTGGCGCCCAATGCCTCGGCGAAGTCATACAGCGTGGGGATGTGCCAGTCGGTGTCCGGCAGGCTTTGTGCCTCGGGGATCAGCCCGGCTTCGACCGCAGGTGTCAGGCGCAAACCGGCATGGGGCATGCTGATCAACAGCGGCACACGGCCTTGTTTGAAGTTCAGAACCTTATCCACAACAACACTCCTCAGACGGTGACGTCGACGCCATGGCGCACGACGCGTTTATCCAGTTCGCCGCCCAGCCAGTAAGCCAGGTCGGCAGGGCGATCAATCTGCCAGGCGACAAAATCCGCGACCTTGCCCACTTCCAGCGAACCGTGTGTGTCACCCATGCCCAGCGCGGTGGCCGCATGCTGTGTTGCACCGGCCAGGGCTTCTTCCGGGGTCATGCGGAACAGGGTGCAGGCCATGTTCAACATCAGGCGCACCGACAGCGCCGGCGAGGTGCCGGGGTTGAGGTCACTGGCGATGGCGATTTTCACGCCGTGCTTGCGCAGCGCGTCCATGGGCGGCAACTGGGTTTCACGCAGGAAGTAGAACGCGCCCGGCAGCAACACCGCGACAGTGCCGGACGCGGCCATGGCGATGGCGTCTTCTTCGGTCATGAACTCCAGGTGGTCCGCCGACAGCGCGTGGTAACGCGCCGCCAGGCTGGAGCCGTGCAAGGAAGACAGCTGCTCGGCGTGCAGCTTCAACGGCAAGCCCAGTTGCTGCGCGACCTTGAACACACGCTCCACCTGCTCGGTGGAAAACGCCAGGTATTCGCAGAACGCGTCCACCGCATCCACCAGCCCTTCAGCGGCCAGGGCCGGCAGCATCTCGGCGCAGATGTGCTCGATGTAGTCGTCAGCGCGGTCCTTGTACTCCGGCGGCAGCGCGTGGGCCGCCAGGCACGTGGCGCGCACGCTCACCGGCAACGCTTCGCCAAGGCGACGCGCAACCCGCAGCATCTTGCGCTCGTTGACCAGGTCCAGGCCGTAGCCGGATTTGATCTCCACCGTGGTCACACCGTCACGCAGCAAGCTGCGCAGGCGCTTTTCAGCGCTGGCAAACAGCTCATCTTCGGTGGCGGCGCGGGTGGCGCGCACGGTGCTGGCAATACCGCCACCCTTGGCGGCGATTTCGGCGTAGCTCACGCCTTCAAGGCGCTGCTCGAATTCGCCGCTGCGATTGCCGCCGAACACCGTGTGGGTGTGGCAGTCGATCAGCCCGGGGGTGACCCACGCGCCTTGCAGGTCCTGCACCTGGGCGTAGTCCGCCGTCGGTACCTGGCTGCGGGGGCCGATCCACTCGATCAGTGAACCGGCGATGACCATGGCAGCATCCTCGATGATCGAGTATTTGCCGCCTGCCATGGTTGCGACGTGGCAGTGTTGCCAAAGCGTTTTCATCAACGCCTCCCTAAGTTATCGATGAGACAAAGCCGGGTCGTAATGGACCCTGGCCGCTTGCCCGGCAGCGGGTTTGACCCACAGCAGGTACGCGAGCACCAGCAACACGATCCACACGGCGCCGACCAGCAAAGCCGCCTGGGTGTCCGGAAAGTAACCCAGCACACCAAACACGAACAGCATGAACACGATGGCCGCCGCTGGCGCATAGGGCCAGAACGGCACCGGGAATTTCAGCTCGGCCACTTGTTCCCTGGTCATCGAGCGGCGCATGGCGACTTGGGTAAACAGGATCATCAGCCACACCCACACGGTGGCGAAGGTGGCAATCGAGGCGATCAGCAGGAACACGTTTTCCGGGATCAGGTAATTGAGCACCACGCCGCCGAGCAACGCCGCGCCCATCACCAGTACGGTCATCCACGGCACGCCGTGCTTGGACAACTGCGCAAAACCCTTGGGCGCCTGCCCTTGCTGGGCCAGGCCATACATCATGCGGCCGGCGCCGAAGATGTCGCTGTTGATCGCCGAAACGGCGGCCGAGATCACCACGATATTGAGGATGGTCGCTGCCGAGCCGATGCCAAGGTTGCTGAAGATCTGCACGAACGGGCTGCCCTGGCTGCCGATCTGCGGCCACGGGTAGATGGCCATCAGCACAAACAGGGTCAGCACGTAGAACAACAGGATGCGCAGCGGCACCGCATTGATCGCCTTGGGAATCACGCGCTGCGGGTCTTTGGCTTCACCGGCGGTGATGCCGATGATTTCGATGCCGCCAAATGCAAACATCACCACCGCGAACGAGGCGATCAGGCCACCGATGCCGTTAGGCATGAAGCCCCCATGCGCCCACAGGTTGCTCAGGCCGCTGGCCTCAGTTTCGCCAGCCGAATGAATGCCGAACAGCATGATGCCGAAGCCGCCGAGGATCATCGCCACGATGGCGCCGACCTTGAGCAGTGACAGCCAGAACTCCATCTCGCCAAACACTTTGACGTTGCACAGGTTCAGGCCGCCGATCAAAAACACGATGCCGAGCACCCAGACCCAACGTGCAACCTCGGGAAACCAGAAGCCCATGTAGATGCCAAAAGCGGTGACGTCGGCGAGGCAGACGATGATCATTTCAAACGCGTAGGTCCAGCCGAGTACAAACCCGGCCATAGGCCCCAGGTAGGTGCTGGCGTACTGGCCGAAGGAGCCGGATACCGGGTTGTGCACGGCCATTTCACCGAGGGCGCGCATCACCATGAACACGGCGGCGCCGCCGATCAGGTAGGCCAGCAGCACGGCAGGGCCGGCCATTTGGATGGCAGAGGCGGAACCATAGAACAACCCGGTGCCGATCGCGGAGCCGAGTGCCATGAAGCGAATATGTCGGGCGCTCAGCCCGCGTTTCAAACCCTTTTCTTGCTGGTGCATTTCTCTTCCCTAGTTATTTTTATCCCGAGAAAATTCAAAGCCTGACATGACGGGCTTTTGTGGCGAGCGAGCTTGCTCGCGCTGGGCTGCGCAGCAGCCCCAAAAACTTGCGAGCGCTTCGCACTCGAGCGGGGGCAAGCTCCCTCGCCACAGAGAGCATGCCGTCCTTTAGATCGCTTAGAGGCTCGGCAGAAGCTTGGCCGGCACCAGTTCATTCAGGCAGCGGCTGGCGAGCAGTTCGCTGGCGGCATTGATGTCCGGGGCAAAGAAGCGGTCCTTTTCATAGAACGCCACTTTGTCGCGCAGAATCCCACGGGCTTTTTCCAGCTTGGCCGAGGTTTTCAAACCGTCGCGCAGGTCCAGGCCCTGGCATGCCGCCAGCCATTCAACGGCGAGTACGCCACGGGTATTTTCAGCCATTTCCCACAAGCGCTTGCCCGCAGCCGGGGCCATCGACACGTGGTCTTCCTGGTTGGCCGACGTCGGGATGCTATCCACGCTATGGGGATGCGCCAGCGCCTTGTTCTCACTGGCGAGCGCCGCAGCGGTTACCTGGGCGATCATGAAGCCGGAGTTCACGCCGCCATTGCCGACCAGAAACGGCGGCAGTTGCGACATGTGCTTGTCCATCATCAACGAGATACGACGCTCGCTCAGCGAGCCGATCTCAGCGATCGCCAACGCCATGTTGTCGGCAGCCATGGCCACCGGCTCGGCGTGGAAGTTACCGCCGGAAATCACGTCGCCCTCGGCAGCAAACACCAGCGGGTTATCCGACACCGCGTTGGCCTCTACCACCAGCACGTCGGCGGCCTGGCGGAACTGGGTCAGGCAGGCGCCCATGACTTGCGGCTGGCAGCGCAGGGAGTACGGGTCTTGCACCTTGTCGCAGTTCTGGTGCGACTGGGACACCTGGCTGCTTTCGCCGAGCAGGTCACGATAGGCCGCAGCCGCGTCGATCTGACCACGCTGACCACGAGCGGCATGGATACGTGCGTCGAACGGCGAGCGCGAGCCGAGCACCGCTTCCACGGTGAGGGCGCCGCACGCCAGCGCACCGGCGAACAGGTCCTCGCCTTCGAACAGGCCGCGCAGGGCATACGCGGTGGATACCTGGGTGCCGTTCAGCAGCGCCAGGCCTTCTTTGGCCGCAAGCGTCAGCGGCGTCAGGCCGGCGACTTTCAGCGCTTCGGTGGCTTCCAGCCATTCGCCCTTGTGGCGCGCCTTGCCTTCGCCCAACAGCACCAGTGACATATGCGCCAATGGCGCCAAGTCGCCGGAAGCACCAACCGAACCTTTAAGCGGAATGTGCGGGTACACCTCGGCGTTGATCAGTGCGATCAGCGCGTCGATCACCTGGCGACGAATGCCGGAGAACCCACGGCTCAGGCTGTTGACCTTGAGCACCATGACCAGCCGCACCAGCGCATCGCTGATCGGCTCACCGACGCCGGCGGCGTGGGACAGCACCAGCGAACGCTGGAGGTTTTCCAGATCTTCACTGGCGATGCGGGTCGAGGCCAGCAGGCCGAAACCGGTGTTGATGCCGTAGGCGGTGCGGTTCTCGGCGAGAATCTGCTCCACGCAGGCCACACTGGCTTCGATCTGCGCCGTGGCGCTGTCATCCAGACTGAGGGTTACCGGCTGCTGGTAGATGGCCCGCAGTTGGGCAAGGCTCAGTTGGCCTGGAATCAAATTTAGCGCAGTCACATTCATGCTCCTTGTGAATTATTCTTAGTGCAAATTAGGTAATACGTGGTGCAGCAAAACGGTGTCCTTGAGCAGCGCGGCGGCGCTCGCGATGTCCGGCGCCAGCCAGCGGTCTTGCTCGTAAGGTGGGACTTTTTCACGCAACAGACGCCAGGCACTCTCCGTGCCCGCACCGAAACGCTGGTCCTGCAAAAACTCGAACGCCTGGGCCGCCAGCAGGTACTCGATGGCGAGAATCTGCGTGACGTTGGCCAACAGCTGATGCAGCTTGAGCGCGGCATTCGTGCCCATGCTCAGATGGTCTTCCTGCAAGCCCGAGGTGACGAAGTTGTCGAGCACCGCCGGTTGCGCCAGTTGGCGGTTCTGCCCGCACAGCGAGGCGGCGACGTACTGCACGATCATCATCCCGGAGTTGACCCCAGGGTTGCTGACCAGGAACGCCGGCAAGCCACTGACATGCGGGTTGATCAAACGGTCCAGGCGACGCTCGGCCACCGAGCCGATTTCGGCCATGGCGATGGCGAGCATGTCGGCCGCCAGGGCTACAGACTGCCCATGCGGGTTGGCCTGGGACACCACGCGGTAGTTGTCCGGTGTGCCGAGCACCAGCGGGTTGTCGGTGGCGCTGTTGAGTTCGGTCTCGATCTGGCGCGTGGCGTGTTCCACCTGATCACGCGCCGCACCGTGAATCTGCGGGATCGAGCGGATGCTCAGCGCGTCCTGGGTGCGGATGCCTTTGCTGCTGGCGATCACTTCACTGCCATCGAGCAAGGCACGCAGGTTGATACCAACTTGCTGCATGCCGGGGTGTGGCTTGAGGGCAATGATGGCTTCGTCAAAGGCATCGATTTGGCCACGCTGGGCTTCGAAACTCATGGCGCCGATCACGTCAGCCCATTGCAGCAGGTGATGCGCATCGGCCAGGGCCAGGCAGCTCAGGCCGGTCATGCACGGCGTGCCATTGACCAGGCACAGGCCGTCTTTGGCGCCGAGTACCACAGGCTGTAAACCTTCGGCTTTTAACGCGGCTTGCGCCGTCACGATCTGGCCGCGATAGCTCACCTCGCCAACGCCGAGCAAGGCCACGCCGATGTGGGCCATGTGGGTCAGGTAACCCACCGAACCCTGGGACGGCACCTGCGGGGTGATGCCATGGTTGAGCAACGCCAGCAGCGAATGCACCACCTGCGGGTGCAGGCCGGATTTACCGTGGCTGTAGTTGATGACGGCTGCGCAGATGATCGCGCGGGTCTGTTCGTCGCTCAGCACCGGGCCGACGCCACAGGCGTGGCTCAGCAGGGTGTTGCGCGACAACTGGCTGAGTTGTTCGCCCTTGAGCGACACATTGCACAGCGCGCCCAGGCCGGTGTTCACGCCGTAGGCGCGTTCGCCGCTGCTGACGATGCGCTGCACGATGGCCTGGGCATTGTCGATGCGTGCCCAGGCGTGGCCCGAGAGTTCGAGCACGGCGCCGTGGCGGGCGACGGCGACCACGTCCTGCCAGCGCAGTGGAGCGTCGGCGATGATGATTTTTGTTGCCTGGGACATCTTCATACCTTCTTCAATGCTTGTGCAGCTTCACTGGCCCTATCGCAGGCAAGCCAGCTCCCACATTTGAAATGCATTCCCCTGTGGGAGCTGGCTTGCCTGCGAAGGCGCCAGCCGGCTCACCACAAGATCCGGATCAGACCACCGCCGCCCGGCGCTGAACAAACCGGTCCACATACTCATCCGCCGGCGAATGCAGAATCTCGCGCGGCGTGCCGACCTGGATCAGCTTGCCGTCCTTGAGAATCGCAATGCGGTTGCCAATGCGCACGGCCTCGTCGAGGTCGTGAGTAATGAACACGATGGTTTTGTGCAGGGTCTTTTGCAGCTCCAGCAACTGGTCCTGCATCTCGGCGCGGATCAGCGGGTCGAGGGCGCTGAAGGCTTCGTCCATCAGGATGATGTCGGTATCGGCCGCCAAGGCGCGGGCCAGGCCAACACGCTGGCGCATGCCGCCGGAAAGCTGGTGCGGGTATTTGTTTTCGTAGCCTTTGAGGCCCACGGTTTCGATCCAGTGCAGCGCACGTTCGGCGCACACCTGCTTGGTTTCGCCGCGCACCTTGAGGCCGTAGGCAACGTTGTCGAGCACGCTCTTGTGGGGCAGCAGGCCGAAGCTCTGGAACACCATGCTGATCTTGTGGCGACGGAATTGACGCAGGGCTTCCATGTCCAGTTGCAGGATGTCTTCGCCGTCCACCAGGATCGCGCCGCTGGTTGGATCGATCAGGCGGTTGAAGTGACGCACCAACGTGGACTTGCCCGAACCCGAAAGGCCCATGATCACAAAGATCTCGCCCGTGCCGATGCTCAGTGACAGGTCGTTCACGCCGACCACGCAACCGGTCTCGGCCAGCACCTGATCCTTGGTCTTGCCCTGACCAACCAGCGCCAGGGCTTCCTTGGAGCGGTTGCCAAAAATCTTGAAGACGTTTTTAACTTCAATTTTGCTGACAGTAGTCATTTGCTCGCCTCATGCCGTGGACGACCATAGGCCTGGGTAATGCGGTCGATGACCACTGCAAGAATCACAATCGCCAGCCCGGCTTCGAGGCCACGGCCGACGTTGAGGGTCTGGATGCCGACGAGCACGTCTTCACCCAGGCCACGGGCGCCGATCATCGAGGCGATCACCACCATCGACAACGCCATCATGGTGGTCTGGTTGATACCCGCCATGATGCTCGGCAGCGCCAACGGCAGTTGTACGCCAAACAGTTGCTGCCAGCGGTTGGCACCGAAGGCATTGATCGCTTCCATGACTTCGCCGTCGACCTGGCGAATGCCCAGGTCGGTGAGGCGAATCAGCGGCGGCGCGGCGTAGATCACCGTGGCGAAAATCGCCGGCACCTTGCCCAGGCCAAACAGCATCAGTACCGGAATCAGGTACACAAAGCTGGGCATGGTTTGCATGATGTCGAGCAGCGGCATCAGCACCGAACGCAGGCGATTGCTGCGCGCCGACAAAATGCCCAATGGAATACCGATCAGCACCGAAATCACCGTGGCGACCATCATCAGTGCCAGGGTTTGCATCAGTTTGTCCCACAGGCCAACCGCGCCCACCAGGAACAGCAACCCGACGATGACCGCCGTGGTCACCACCTTGCGGGTGGCATGCCAGGCAATACCGCCGACGATGGCCAGCATCAGCCACCAAGGCGCTGCGCGCAGCAAGCCTTCCAGGTTGACGATGGCCCATAACAGCGTGTCGGAGATGTGCCGAAACACATCACCGTAGTTGGTGACCAGTGAGTCCACCCAACCGTTGACCCAGTCGGCGATGGAAAACGTAAAACTCTCAGGAAACATATCGTGCTCTCGATCCAGTGGGTTGTGGCCGTGTGCCCGGCTAGCCCCTCAGGGTAGCCGGACACCCTTGACCTACAAGGCCGCGTCGATTTTCTTGGCTGCGTCGTCGCTCACCCATGCGTGCCAGACTTCAGGATGTTCCTTGAGGAAAATTTTCGCCAGTTTTGGCGACTCAATTCGCTCTTTGGCCATGCGACCGAGGTTCTGGTTAAGCAGATCGATAGGCAGGTTGACCTTCTCCAGCACCGCTACCAGTTCAGGCGCTTGTTCGTGGAAGGTCTTGGACAGGCCGACCTTGATGCTCACGCTTTTATCCACACCGGGTTTTTCTTCGAGCTTGACCAGATCGACCTGGCCCATCAGCGGAGTTGGCGACCAGTAGTAGAACAGGATCGGCTCGCCACGCTTGTAGCTCGACAGCACAGCAGCATCCAGCGCCGGGCCGGTGCCAGGGCGGAAGTTGGTGTAGGTGCTTTCCAGGCCGTAGCTTTTGAGCATCTCGCTGTTGTCCAGCTCACAGGTCCAGCCGGCAGGGCAGTTGTAGAAACGACCTTTGGACGGTTCTTCCTGGTCCTTGAACACCGCGGCGTATTTGGCCAGGTCGGCGATGTTTTTCAGGTCCGGCGCCTTGGGTTCCAACTTGCGCTTGGCGTCGCCCTCAATCACGTAACGCGGCACGTACCAGCCTTCGACGGCGCCGACCACCGGCGCGCCAACGCCCACGACTTTGCCGGCCTTCTCGGCCTTGTTCCAGACTTCGCTGCGGCCTACCCACTCTTCGGCGAACACCTGGATGTCGTTGCTGCTCAGGGCGTTTTCCATGGTGATGGAGTTGCCCGGCAGGCTGTCGGTTTTACAGTCGTAGCCTTTTTCCAGCACGGTTTGCAGGATGTCGGTGAGCAACATGCCGCTTTCCCAGTTCAGCCCGGCGAACTTCACCGGCTTGCCGGATTCGCACCATCCCGCCGCCTCGGCGCCGGCAGAGGCCAGCAAGCCTGCAGATAACAAGGTGGCCAGCAGGGTTTTATTCATCTTCATTGTTGTGACGCTCCCAATCTTGAAATGGATTACGGCAGTCAGTAGGCGTCCTGCCCTGTCCACGTCCCATCAGGCTTGTGCAGCCAGCCCGTTTGTCGTTGGTGCAGCGCCCTGCTCTATTGGCAGGATCAGGTGATCGGGCACTGTGCCGTGCCATTTTTTCGCACATACGTAATACAGGGCCGCAGGCAGTACCAGGCCGATGATCCAGGAGATATCCACATCACCCAGCGCGGCAACCAGGGGGCCGGTGTAGAACTTGGTAGAGATGAACGGCAACTGCACCAGCACGCCGAACACATAGACGCTGATACCGAGCAGGTTCCAGCGACCGTAGCGGCCATTCGGGTCGGCCAAGGCCGGTACGTCATAGCGCTCGCGGGTGATGCAGTAGTAATCCACCAGGTTGATCGCACTCCAGGGCGTGAAGAACGCCAGCAGAAACAGGATGAAAGACTTGAACGCACCGAGGAACGAGTGCTGGCCGAGCAACGCGATCAGGGTTGCAGTGCCGACGATCACCAGCACGAACACCAGACGCTGCAGGCGCGTGACCTCCAGGCGACCACGGAAGCCGCTGACGATGGTCGCAATGCACATGAAGCTGCCGTAGGAATTCAGCGTCGAGATAGTGACCTTGCCGAACGCGATGCTGAAGTACAGCAGCGCAGCGGTGGCGCCCGTACCACTCAACCCAACGATGTAGGCCACTTCGTGACCGGCAAATTGCCCGTTGGACATGGCCGCGGCAAACACGCCAAGGACCATCGCCACCTGAGCACCAACGACTGAACCTGCGCCGGCAGCGAAAAAGGTTTTCAGCGAAGATGTTTTGCTTGGCAGGTAACGTGAGTAGTCCGCCACGTAAGGGCCGAAGGCGATCTGCCAGGAGGCCGCGAGCGATACCGCCAGCAGGAAACTGCTCCAGCTGAAGTGGCGAATCTGCAAAAGCGCACCAACGTCGGTCTGGCTCATCAAACGACTGAACAGATAGACAAAGGCAATCACGCCAATGACGCTGGCGACACGCCCGATAAAGTGGATCACCCGATAACCCAGCACGGTGACCAGTACGATCACACTGGCAAAAATCAGGATACCGACGCTGTCGCTGACCCCGAACAACTGGCCCAGCGCCTGCCCCGACAGCACAGTCCCGGTCGCGGTGAAACCGAGGTACATCAAACAGACCAGTACAATCGGGATGGCTGCACCATAAACGCCGAACTGCACCCGGCTGGAGATCATCTGTGGCAGGCCAAGCTTTGGCCCTTGCGCCGCATGCAACGCCATGACGCCGCCGCCGATGAGTTGGCCGATCAACAGACCGATCAACGACCAGAACACATCACCGCCGAGCACCACGGCCAAGGCCCCGGTGACAATCGCGGTGATTTGCAGGTTGGCACCCATCCACAGGGTGAACTGGCTCAATAGACGACCGTGTCTTTCCGCTTCCGGGATGTAGTCGATCGAACGCCTTTCGATCAACGGGGTGGTGTCATTTGCAGCCATGTTGTTCAACCTCTGATGGATTGTTTTTCGGTGGTGCGGATGAAACATGTCTTGGTACACAGCAGGGCAAATGTGGGAGCTGGCTTGCTGTGGCGAGGGAGCTTGTCGAATCGTCGAACCGTCCCGTTCGACAGCGCAGCTGGAGCCGGCTTTTTGGGGCTGCTTCGCACCCCAGCGCAAGCAAGCTTGCTCGCCACAACGAGCCCGCTCCCACATTGAGTTATTTGATCATCGGCAGGTTCAGGCCCTGCTCCTTGGCGCAATCGATGGCGATCTGGTAACCCGCATCGGCGTGACGCATCACCCCGGTGGCCGGGTCGTTGTGCAGTACGCGCGCAATCCGCTCGGCCGCTTCGTCGGTACCGTCGCAGACAATCACCATGCCCGAATGCTGGGAGAAGCCCATGCCCACGCCGCCGCCGTGGTGCAGCGAAACCCAGGTCGCGCCGCTCGCGGTGTTGAGCAGGGCGTTGAGCAGTGGCCAGTCGGACACGGCGTCGGAGCCGTCCTGCATGGCTTCGGTTTCGCGGTTGGGGCTTGCGACCGAGCCGGAGTCGAGGTGGTCACGGCCGATCACCACCGGCGCCGACAGCTCGCCGCTGCGTACCATTTCGTTGAACGCCAGGCCAAGCTTGGCGCGCTGGCCCAGGCCAACCCAGCAGATACGTGCCGGCAGGCCCTGGAAGCTGATGCGCTCGCGGGCCATGTCCAGCCAGTTATGCAGGTGCGCGTCGTCCGGGATCAGCTCTTTAACTTTGGCGTCGGTCTTGTAGATGTCTTGCGGGTCGCCGGACAGCGCAGCCCAGCGGAACGGGCCGATGCCACGGCAGAACAGCGGGCGGATGTAGGCCGGCACGAAGCCTGGGAAGTCGAAGGCGTTTTCCACGCCTTCTTCCTGGGCCATCTGGCGAATGTTGTTGCCGTAGTCGAAGGTCGGAATGCCTTGTTTCTGGAATTCCAGCATGGCTTTTACATGCACCGCCATCGACTGCTTGGCAGCCTTGATCACGGCAGCCGGCTCGGTCTTGGCGCGGGCGCGGTATTCGTCCCAGGTCCAGCCGGCCGGCAGGTAGCCGTTGAGTGGGTCGTGGGCGCTGGTCTGGTCGGTGACCATGTCCGGGCGCACGCCGCGCTTGATCAGTTCCGGCAGGATTTCGGCCGCGTTGCCCAGCAAGGCGATGGAGATGGCCTTGCCTTCCTGGGTGTATTTGGCGATGCGCGCCAGGGCGTCGTCGAGGTCGGTGGCTTGCTCGTCGACATAACGGCTCGCCAGGCGGAAATCGATGCTGACCTGCTGACACTCGATGTTCAGCGAGCAGGCGCCAGCCAGTGTTGCAGCCAACGGCTGAGCGCCGCCCATGCCGCCGAGGCCGGCGGTGAGGACCCAGCGGCCGGTGAGGTCGCTGTTGTAATGCTGGCGGCCGGCTTCCACGAAGGTTTCGTAGGTGCCCTGCACGATGCCCTGGCTGCCGATGTAGATCCAGCTGCCGGCGGTCATCTGGCCGTACATGGCCAGGCCCTTGGCATCCAGTTCGTTGAAGTGCTCCCAGCTGGCCCAGTGCGGCACCAGGTTGGAGTTGGCGATCAGCACGCGCGGCGCATTGCTGTGGGTCTTGAACACGCCGACCGGCTTGCCGGATTGCACCAGCAGGGTCTCGTCGTCATTCAGGTTGGTGAGGCTCTCGACGATCTGGTCGTAGCACTCCCAGTTGCGCGCCGCACGGCCGATACCGCCGTACACCACCAATTCTTTCGGGTTCTCGGCCACTTGCGGGTCGAGGTTGTTCATCAACATGCGCAGCGGTGCTTCAGTCAGCCAGCTTTTGGCGGTGAGCTTGTTACCGCGAGCAGCACGGATTTCGACGTCACGGTATTTAGTAGGCTTGGTTTTCGAAAAATCGGTCACAGCTGGACTCCTCGGCATGATGCGCGAACTTGGATGGTGCGAAGCAGAGTCTTACGCACACATCTTTACTTGTATGTACAAGCATATGCAATCAAGCGGCCAACTTTCGCAACGCGGGTGTCAGATTTTTTGCGCAGGTGTGCGAAAGCCTTGGAAATTAAGGCGTGGAGGCTTGGCGAAATTTCTTACGGAGGAGTTTTTCAGGGAGGGCGATTGTTCATAACAACGCGGCGTTGCGCCACGCTGGGGCATTCGGTAACAAATTGGTGCGCGAGCCGGAAACAGATCCGTTGAACAACACAAATACAAATGTGGGAGCGGGCTTGCTCGCGAAAGCGGTGGGTCAGCCAGCCTATCCGGCACTGATACACCGC
>NZ_CBFHAZ010000133.1:0-14537 GCF_965653655.1 Pseudomonas onubensis
CGCGAAAGCGGAGTGTCAGCTGACTAATTCATTGACTGACCCACCGCTTTCGCGAGCAAGCCCGCTCCCACACTAGGACTGCGGTGTTACGCGGCTGTGCGCATAACACTTAAGCGCCCTATGACTGGCAGCTTCCCGAGCAACCCGAAAACCGGCGCCGTCACCCTCATCAGCAACCCCGACACCTTCGCCGCAAATGGCGTGTAATACCCCCAGCCCAACGCCAACAACGCCAGCAACACCCCGCCGATGTAGTCGTCCTGCCCCCAATGCGCGCCCGCCACCAGCCTTGGCATCATGAACAACAGCGCCAGGCCCCAGATCACCACGACTTGGCTGAAACGCTGGGCAAACACCGTCATGAACATGCCCCAGATCAGCAGCACCGATGCATGATCGCCCGGGAAACTCTGGCTGGAACGGTCTTTCAACTCCCAGGTTTTCTCCAGGCCCGGGAAATAATCACTCATATGAATCGCGCCGCTGATCACCATCGACGGGCTGTGGTGCTGCCAGCCCATTTGCGCCGTAAGTTTGGAAAACAGCATGCGGATAAACAGCAACAGCAGCAGAATGCTCAGAAAACCGAAGAACGCCTGGCGCACGTGAATGGCCTTGAACACCCAGTCACCGCGAATCAGCAGCGTCAGCAAAATCACCCCGACCACCGCATCAAACGGTCGCAAACTGGCCACCGCCCACACATGCAACCACGTCGAATTGCTTGCCAGTGGGTCATTGAGCAGATGAAACAGCCATTCGTCGAAAACCACACACAGCATCTGTCCCGTGGGCCACAGCCAAAAACACAGCAGCCCGATAGCGACTAGATTGCAAAAGGCCCAACCCCCGAGGTTCCACTTGGCTTGGAACAAACCCGGATTGTTCATAAACTGTCCCTCTTCGCTCTGTAAAAACGCACCAAAAAGGTGCTAAAGCGTTTAATTTTATAAACCTTGTAACCAATTTGTCATCAATTCAGATACCCAGACCTATGACTGATCTACCGGATACCGACTTCACCCAACGCTTCATCTTCGATGAGAACGACGCCCGCGGCGAACTGGTCTCGCTGGAGCGCAGCTATGCCGAAGTCCTCGCCAAGCACCCCTATCCGGAGCCGGTCGCGCAGCTGCTCGGTGAGCTGATGGCGGCGGCCTCGCTGCTGGTAGGCACCATGAAGTTCGACGGTTTGCTGATCCTGCAGGCCCGTTCCGAAGGCCCGGTGCCGATGTTGATGATCGAGTGCTCCAGTGAGCGCGAAATCCGTGGCCTGGCCCGTTACGAAGCCGACCAGATCGCGCCGGACGCAACCTTGTCAGACCTGATGGCCAATGGCGTGCTGGCGATCACCGTCGACCCCACCGAAGGCCAGCGTTACCAGGGTATCGTCGACCTCGACGGCGAAACTCTTTCGGACTGCTTCACCAATTATTTCGTGATGTCCCAGCAAGTCGGCACCAAATTCTGGCTCAACGCTGACGGCAAGCGCGCCCGTGGCCTGCTGCTTCAGCAATTGCCGGCTGACCGCATCAAGGACGACGATGAACGCACCGACAGCTGGCGCAAACTGACCGCCCTGGCCGGCACCCTGACGGCTGAAGAACTGCTGGGCCTGGACAACGAAACCATCCTGCATCGCCTCTACCACGAAGAGGCCGTGCGCCTGTTCGATGCCCAGGGCCTGCGCTTCCGTTGCAGCTGCTCGCGTGAGCGCTCAGCCAACGCCTTGGTGAGCCTGGGCCTGGAAGATGCGCAGCAATTGGTGGTGGAACATGGCGGCAATATCGAGATCGACTGCCAGTTCTGCAACCAGCGCTACCTGTTCGATGCGGCCGATGTCGCCCAATTATTCGCCGGCGCAGGCATCGACACCCCCTCCGACACCCGCCACTAAAACGTTTAAGCACAGGTAAATCACCTGACAAACGCCGGATTAGCGCAGTTCTGACGGGAGGGCCCTACTCTTTTTGGGCTTTTCTGGCATAATCCGGCCCACTTTTTTCGCGGTAGTAGTGCGCAACTTTCTACTACAAAACGTTTGGAGCACTCGGCCATAGGCCGACGGGGAACCTCATGACGCAAGCCAATAACGCCGTATACACCGATCTGAGTGTTGACGATCTGGTCAAAGAAGCCCTGCAGCGCGGTGAAGGCGTGCTTGCCGATACTGGCGCGCTGGTCGTAGAAACCGGTCACCGCACCGGTCGTTCGCCGGTTGACCGTTTCATCGTTGAAGAGCCTTCCACCCAGGACGCAATCGCCTGGGGCCCGATCAACCGCAAGTTCCCGGCCGACAAGTTCGATGCCCTGTGGGCTCGCGTCGAGGCATTCAACAACGCGCAAGAGCATTTCGTTTCCCATGTTCACGTAGGGGCTGCAGAAGACCACTACCTGGCCGTGAAAATGACCACCCAGACTGCCTGGCAGAACCTGTTCGGTCGTTGCCTGTTTATCAACCCGGCGCAGTACAACCCGGCCGGTCGTGATGAGTGGCAAGTGCTTAATGTGGCCAACTTCGAATGCGTGCCAGAGCGTGACGGCACCAACTCCGACGGTTGCGTGATCCTCAACTTCGCACAGAAAAAAGTGCTGATCGCCGGCATGCGTTACGCCGGTGAAATGAAAAAAGCCATGTTCTCGGTGCAGAACTTCCTGCTGCCGGCCGCCGACGTGCTGCCAATGCACTGCGCCGCCAACATTGGCGAAGCAGGCGATGTGACCCTGTTCTTCGGCCTGTCGGGCACTGGTAAAACCACCCTGTCGGCCGACGAAAGCCGTTACCTGATCGGTGACGACGAACACGGCTGGGGCGAAGGCGTGGTGTTCAACATCGAAGGCGGTTGCTATGCCAAGTGCATCGACCTCTCCGAGAAGAACGAGCCGGTTATCTGGAAAGCCATCAAGCACGGCACCGTGCTCGAAAACGTGGTGATCGACGATGCCAAGCACGCCGACTACACCAACGTCAGCCTGACCCAGAACAGCCGCGCCGCTTACCCGCTGGAGCACGTTGCCAAGCGTTCCGAGAAGAACCTGGGCGGCGAGCCAAACGCTGTGATCTTCCTGACCTGCGACCTGACTGGCGTACTGCCGCCCGTGTCGATCCTCAGCGAAGAACAAGCGGCTTACCACTTCCTGTCCGGCTACACCGCTCTGGTGGGCTCGACCGAAATGGGTTCGGGCAGCGGCATCAAGTCGACCTTCTCCACCTGCTTCGGCGCGCCGTTCTTCCCACGCCCAGCCGGTGAATACGCAGAACTGCTGATCAAGCGCGTGCGCGGCTTCGGCTCCAAGGTCTACCTGGTCAACACCGGCTGGACCGGCGGCGGCTACGGCGTCGGCAAGCGCTTCAACATCCCGACCACTCGAGGCGTGATCGCAGCGATCCAGAGCGGCGCGTTGATCGGTGCAGAAACCGAGCACCTCGACATTATCAACCTCGACGTGCCTTTGGCCGTACCGGGCGTTGATACCGGCCTGTTGAACCCACGTAACACCTGGGCTGACAAGGCTGCCTACGACGAAGCGGCGAAAGCGCTGGCTGGCCTGTTCATCGAGAACTTCAAGAAGTTTGAAGTGAGCGATGCGATCAAGGCGGCCGGGCCTAAGTTGTAAGGTTCGGTTGTTGTGAAAAAGCCGCCCTCCGGGGCGGCTTTTTTGTGGGCGAGGCTTATGGCATGTCCCTATAATGTGAAAAATCAAAGAGAAATACGTTGTTTTCTATTGATTCAAGCTTTTCGGTAATTGCTTCTTCCCATCGTGTGCTCGACAAGGCCATTGCAATTAGTGCAACTATCACGAGCCCGTATACCAGTGAAGCCTGTCGTCGAGTTTTATTGTAGGCCTTAACGGCATCGCGGAATGGTCGCTCTGATAGCTCTTTGAATTCTGTAATTGGAATGGACTGATTAACTTTTCTGCTCCAAAAAAAGCGAGACTTTGTAAGTGATATTATGTACATTTTATTAGTGCTGGTCGTAATGCAAAGGCTTGCTGCTAACCAGCAGGCGGTAAATAAAAGTAAAAATAAGATCTCAGCCTTGAAATCGTCTTTGTTTTTTAAAGCCAAAAATTTCACGCTGATAGTACCGAACGCGATGGCTATATCCCTAAATAAAGTTGATGATAGTGCGTGGGTACGGTCAATAATTTTTGCTGATTCTTCAGCAATTGATTTTCGTATTTCAGCAATTAACTTCAGGGTTTCGGAAGATTTGCTATGTAGATATGCTTTGTAATCATTTTTCGAGTTTTCGAGAATTTTTGTGAGGCTGCGCTCTAAGAGTTCTGGCCAAGAGTCCTCCCTTCTCAATTGCTCATTTGCGATTCGCGACGAGATCAAGCTATGTCTTATTTCGACCTCTCGGTCCAATTCTAAAATCCATGAGGCAGCCTCTAGTATTTTTATATGTTGGGGGGCTAGTGATTTTTCTCTTTCGTTGAAGCTAATTTCTAATGTTTGAACTCCTTTGAAGACTAAATTAAGGCTATTCCCTGTACTCCATATTTCGGAGCAGAATAAAAGTGTGCTTTTTTTTAGTGCTATTTCCAGCCAGCGTGTAAAGATGTTGCTTTCTTCTGATGGTATTTGATTCGTTATCCAAAATTCAAGATCTTTTACAAGTTCTCCTCCGCTTGAATCTTTAATAAATTTCCTTGGGTCAATTGGAGGTTGATAGGATTCGACGGTCGCATACACCCCGTTAAGGGTTTTGAATTTGCATCTGCGAGATGAAAATTCGGAAAAATTAGAGTTTATATATATGCAGTTTCGATTATAAATTTCTTTTTCTTTTAGGCCGTTAGAAAATCCTTGCTCTGAAAAAAACACATAAAAGTCGGAACGGTTCAACTTGGATATTTTGAGAGATACAGTTTGGTTTAATATTGCCTTATTGTTGTTAGGGAGCTGGTATCGGTCCCCATCATGAAGTCTGATCTCTACAGAGAAATTTTCTTTTTGAGTTTCTGAAAAGCTGTTCAGGGTATCTAGTTCATTCAGACTATTAATTGTGAGCTCGTACATCGCACTGCCTAGGTTTTCGCTCACGTACGTTGCCGTCGATAAAACTGACCTAAATTTTTCCATGAAATTCATCTTCAATGACGTACTTCAACGTGGAAACTTTGAATGTTTTTGTTCCGTTTATTTCGTCGAACTCAATCTGTTTTGAGTCTTCATGTGCTTGCGTGTAGATAACTTGAATGCCTTCGTATGTAACCTTGGTTTTACGGGAAGGCTTAGGGAAGTGGCCTTTTGGGATTCTAATGATCTCATTTTGTATTTTTTGCTTTTTCAGTTCTTTTTCAAATGTAAATTGTAGTTGTTCGTTTAGGTGCAAATCTCCAAATAATGCGTTCAGAAGGATATTGGGGTTTGTCGGGTTAAATGTCTCAATGGATGAAATAGCTTCTTTTGCCATCGTGGATAACTGGCTGGTTATCTCTTGAGGTAAAATGTCTTTATGTGCTTTTGCTGTTGCTTTTAATGCTTCAAGGAGGCGTTCGGTTAGTACTTCGTGTGTGAACTTTCTAGTAATATCAAGAAAGTCTTTAAATTTTTCGGTGATGTCTCCATTTTTTCCGCTTCGATCAATGCAAATAAGTTGGTCGGTGTCGTTTTTTATTTTTATTACTGCAGACTTTTGAAGTGCTTTTTTGTCTTGTACAAAAGTATTTAGGATGTGGTTTAGTATCGGGTTTATCTTTCCGTCTTTTGTTGTTGTGGTTTTATAAGATATTACTTTTGTGTCGTCATATTTTATTATTGCTGCATAGATATCCGTTCCGCTTTTGATTTGCAAAAGCATCAAAACTCCCGGGATTAGGCGTTTGTCGCGCTCATACAATTTTTGGAAGCGTTCGGCCAATATTTGAGAACAATCTATGAAGGCATGCGGGCTTACTAAGGATTGATTTATCTGGTCCTTTACACCTGATGCCGGATTGAAATGGTAGTGAGTGCCTTTTGATGTTTCAATTAGGCGTGCTACAAAAAAGTCTGAGTGGGTACTAGGATCTTCAACTTCAGTTAGAATAGTAGGCGTATTTAGGTCTGGCCCTACAATGTGAAAGATGATTCTCTCAATGACTGAATTTTTGCTGATAACTATTTCGTCAGTTAAGTTTTCGGCCGAAGTCATAGTATTTCCCTTATAGTTTTATTATATATGGTGGCAGCATTAATTTTTTTCACCTGTCGCGAAGCCTAGCTTTTATAATGCCATTTTGCCACTGCTGTGTCGAAATCTCCTATGAAAGGATGAATGAAAACTCAATAGTTCGCATCGGAAGCATTCCTCAAAAGCTGTAGGTTGGCTCTTGGAAAGTCACGTTCAGTTGTAAGAAAAATCTGGCTTTTATAAACGTTAACCGACTAGATGTGCAAAATTATGGCTCCTACCAATACGAGCGCAACTCCCAACACCTGCACCGCCGACAACCGCTCCTTGAAAAACACGAACCCCAGAATCGCCGCAATCCCACCCGACAACGTACTGATCACCGTCACCACCGAAACCGAGCCGGCCATCGCGCCCCACGAAAATGCCGAGAACCCACCCAAGTTCATCAAGCTCGCACCGGTCAAGGTTGCGCAGTTTTTCACCGGCGGGATCTTCAGGCCGTCCTGGATTTTCAGCACCATCACCACCAGCACGCACAGGCCCACCAGGTAACCCAGCCACAGCATGGTGATCGGCCCCAACGCCGGAAGTGTGTAGCGGCCTTGCAACCAGAAACTGGTGCCGTACAGCAAGGCGGCGAGCATGGCGTAGGCGATGGACTGGCGCGGGTTGTTGTGGGGCGTGCCGTTGTCCTTGTGGATGCTGGACAGGATCACACCGATTACGCAGAGGCCGATGCAACCGAGTTGGATCAAGTTGATGTGTTCGCCGCTGGCCCAGGACAGCAGGGTGGTGACTACGCCGTAAGAGGTCACCAATGGCGCGACGATAGCGGCTTTGCCCAGGGCGAAGGCCTTGGACAGCGCCAATGCGCCGGAGACGGTGAGCAGGGCGGCGGTGATGCCCAGGAGCCAGACGCTCAACGGGGCATTCAGGGATTTGAACAGGAAGGCCGGGAAGATCACCAGCAGCAGGGTCATGATCAAAAAGCCAAGGGCTTGGCCGAAATACACCGCGCGTTTAACGCCCACGGCCCGGGCGTTGAGGCCCACGAGAAAGTCCGTGCCGCCCCAGAGTAGGGCGGCCAGCAGGCCCATTATTACGTCCATGTAAGGTCCTTGTTATTGGGTCAAATCGCCAGACTAACGCATAACCCCTGTGGGAGCGGGCTTGCTCGCGAATGCGGTAGATCAGTGAGAAATACTCTACCTGACACACCGTTTTCGCGAGCAAGCCCGCTCCCATATTTGATCCTCGGTGATCTTGGGATCAGCTCAGGTTTTCCAGGGTTTGCGTATCCCAGCTATGGGTCTTGATCGCCAGATAGAGCATGCCGATGGTCAATGGCACCTTGTCGCCGCGCCCTTTGGCGCGACGCTTGAGGAACACATCGAACACCGGCGGTTTGAAGTAACGATAAGCATCGTAGTCGCCCAAGTCGAGGGCAAACTCTTGTTCCAGCGCGTCCATCAACTGCTTGGCCTCGCTGCCATCGCAGCTCAGGTCGAAATTGAGCGAAGTTTCCAGGCGAAGTGTCTTGTGCTTCGGCAGGCCGATTTCTTCGTGCAACAGTTGCAGAAGCTGCTGCATCACGGGGTCTTCGGGGAAGTTGGGGGCCAGGTTCATGGTGGGGGCACGCAGGAGTGGGTGGGGAGGAGGGTTGCGTTGGCGACGGAATTTGTTGCGGGTGATGGAGAGTGCCAAGCCTATCAAGAATACGAAGATAGGGAGCAAGGGCATTCTAAGGATTACTGCCATGTAGGGTAATAAGAACGTCAATGCCAGGCCGGTTACGAGGCACGTGATTGCAAGGCGTTTTCTCAGAATAGAGTCAGTGATCTGGTAATGCAGTAAAAGGTAAAAACCAAAGAAACAGGCTATTTGCAGGACGATATTCATGACTCTTGAAATCTCCTTGCTTCGAGTGCCCGTGTGTTCCAGCGTTTGGCTTTGACGGCCTGGTAGAGCATGTCGATGGTGAGCGGGATTTTGCCTTTGCTGCCTCTGTCCACATGTCTCAAATACATGTCAAAGCCTCGACGCTTGAAATAGCGATTGCTCCTGTAGTCTCCGAACCCCATGCCGAAATCTTGCTTCAGTGCTGCCATCAATTTTCTAGCCTCAGAGCTGCTGCATCCGAGATCATGATTTATTGAAGTGCTGAGGCTGAGAGCTTGATGTTTGGGCAGGCCCACGTCTTCATTCACAAGCTGCAGAAGGTGACGCATGATGGGGTCGTCGGGAAAGTCGGCTGCCAGGTTAAGTGTGGGGGCGACGAGCAATGGGTGAGAGGACCTGATTCGGCTATAACGTTGCCGATCCAGATATAGGCCCGAGCCTAATAGCAACGCACCTATAGGCAAGCTTGGGAGTCGGACTTCCTGTGCCCAGTAAGGAAGCCATATAGCGCAGATCAGGCCCACAGCGAACAGTAATAAACCGACATATTTTCTAAGGGTTTTGGACCTCATTTTGTTGTCCAGGACAACGCTCACCACGATAAAAATGATCCATTGGACGTATTCCATCAACGTCTCCCTCCTCCCTGAAATTGAATGACCATTGCAGACATTGAGCGCTGAGGACCTATTCCTCCGTCTACCTGAGCTTCACTTCCGACGATCACATCACCTGCGTGATAACTGCGAATGATGTTTTTGGTGAATAGACCCACTGTGACGCCGACAACGCGTGCTACAGGTTTCGAAAGCGGGTGAAGGGGAACGCTGAAGGCCCCAGCCAGTAGCAAGGTGACGATGGTCCCGCGTTCGTTAAGCAGTTCAGCTTGTTGTCGGGTCAGTGGCTTGGAGATCGCGACTGTCATCTGGCAAGGCAAATCACGGGCGAACATCTTTTCGTAGAGATCCACCAGTCGATAGCGCACTTCGTTTGCCGAAGTACCAGCTTCCAGCAAGCAGAGGTTTGCCAAAGCGTGCTTGTGGGTGGGTAAAACGGTAAGGCGAATCACCGTGAAGGTGACGCCGTAATGGCCGATGTATTGAGTCCTTTCGATATTCACGGGTTTTTGCCGGGACAGTTGAGAGGTCACCAGTTTCGGTCATATGAAGGGAGGTTATGTAGAGGGTGAGATAGCTGTTTTAAGCAGTTTGGGAAGAGGACTACGCAGTGTTTGTCTGCTTCCCACAAAGCTTTCCGGCATTTGCGATTTGACAGTGATTTTTTTGGCAACACCCAGCCAATGTGGGAGCCGGGCTTGCCCGCGATGGCGGTGTGTCAGGCAGGGAAATATTGCCTGACACACCGCCATCGCGGGCAAGCCCGACTCCCACAGGTTTAGCTCAGTGGTTGGCTTGGTTGTGGCTGGGTGTCGACTGCCGGTTGCAGTTGAACGTGCTGCGCAGCTTCCAGCAGATCACAGCCATCCTGCACGAGCAGATATAGGGCATTGATGATGTGGGAAATGTCTTTGAGGTCGGCGTGTTCGTAGGTCAGGCAGGTGAAGGTTTCCAGTAAGTCAGTGGCAGCACGGATGCGCTGGTGTGCGGCGCAGTGGATATCTTCGGCGGCGGCTTCGGTGTCGATGACGAGAGGGTGGGTGTCGGTGAAGTTGGTGCGTAGCTGACGATAGCGGTTGGCAGGGACATTGAGCGTTGTCATAAAAGGGCACTCCGAAAAATCAAAGAAATACGCCAAAAAAATTGGCACGTTTATCTCTGCTGTTGTTCGAGTGACCAAGCTCGGTCGCCGTATTGATAGCGACGGAGCGAACCTTAGAAGTCAGCGTAATTTCGAGCAATAAACGTATGGTTTAACTATTGGCGTTTCGATCAAACGCTGGCCGGCTTGCTGATACACCGCTCAAAAATCGCCTCAAGCCCCCGATAATCACAGGCCACCGCATCAATGTTCGCTGGTATCCACGCTGCGTGTTTCACCAGCCACCAATTCACCGAAAAACCGGCATTTACAATAATCTGCTCGAACAAAATCCGCTGCGCCCGGCCGTTGCCCTCGCGAAAGGGGTGGATGACGTTGAGGTCGCCATAAGCCTCGGCAATCAGGCGCACCAGTTCTGGCTGAGTTGCATCGACATACCAATCGGCGCGTTCCATACGCTGGATGATTTTCGCCGCTTCCGGCGGGATGCGTTCAGGGGTGCAAAACAGAGTGTCGCCTTTCTGGATGTTGACACTGCGTAATTCCCCCGCCCAGTCGTAGATATCGCCGAACAAGGTACGGTGAAAGTGTTGCAGGCGGTCGAGGTCGTAGGGCGGTGGGTAGAGAGAGAGGCTGCCTGCGGCGATTTCGGATAGTTCTCGCTCGGCTTGATGGAGGAGTACTTCGTCGCGCAAATCGAGGCGGTTGCGCAGGATGCTGCTATCGGGGTAACAGTACGGATCCTGGCCCACCCCGTATTTATCGAGCATCAGTGCGGGGTTTTGCGGTACTTGGCAAGCACGGCTTCGCGTGTCGGCAGAGGTTTGTCGACGTCGGTCGGTTGGGTATCGAACCCTTCCAGGCGCAAGCTGGCCAGGTAATTGGAACGACGGATCTTGTGGTAGTGATCCTGTTTTTGCTCAAACGTCGGTTCGCTCATTGCAGCGTACTCCTGGGTCGCAAGGCTTGATTGTAGCGCAATGCGTCAAAGGGGAGGCGGGATAAAACCACATTAGACTCTGCGCGTCCTAAGCGTTGTCGTCCCCACGTGCAGCGTGAGGAACGATCAGTTACTTCAGCGAAGTGCCAAGATCAATAATCGCCAAGCCTACAGACGCGAAGCCGCATCAAGGTCCATCAGCCCGCGCCCATAGGCTTCGCTGTTGGCATAGATGCCCGTCCGGTTGGCGGTGCTGAGCAAGCGATCGCGAACCTGCTGCGGGGTCATTTCGGGAAAGCGGCTTTGTAATGCCGCCAAGGCACCGCTGACCAGTGCGGCGGCCGGGGAAGTGCCTGCGGTCGGCCCATAGCTGCCGTCTTTCTGTGTCGTCAGCAGATCCGCCCCGCCATCGCCGCCTGGTACGGCAATACACCAACGCGCAGCAAGCCCGCAGTAGTTGGACTTGAGGTTGATCGCGCTGCCGTCGTTCTTGAGGGCCATGACGGCGATCCAGCCTTTTTCCAGCTCTGGCACCAATGCGGGCAGGCCGGGTTCGGCAAGCGGCTCGCGTTTGACCTCGTTGCCGGTGGAGAACACAAAGACCGCGCCTTCAGCCACCAGTTGCTTGGCCGCCTCCAGTGAGTCGCCCATCAGGCGTTCATAGATAGGCACTTCATTGGTGTTGGCTTCAATGGGGTTGGCCCATGAATTGTTGAAAAAGCGCGCGCCCTGGGCATGTGCAAAACGCCAGGCCTGGGCGATTTCGCTGTCGAAATAGAATGGTTCCTTGTCGTCGCCAAACCGCATGGGGATCAACTGGGCGTTGAAGGCGATCCCGTGCATGCCTTGAGCGTTCTTGTTGGCGGCGAGAATGCCGGCCATTTGCGTGCCGTGGCCCTTGATGTCGACAGTGCCATGCTGTTGGCGCACGAAATCGTAACCGATGTCGGCCAAGCGCCCCTGGAACTCAGGTAACTCGCTGTTAAGGCCCGAGTCGATCAGCGCCACTTTCACGCCTTGGCCAGTGCCGCCACGCGCATAGAGGGTGGATGCATTGACGCTGGGCAGTGCATTTGCAGCGAAGTATTCGGGCGTTTCAAAGGCACGCACGGCCAATTGCTCGGAAGTGGGTTTTGGCGGCGCTGCACAGCCCATCAGCAGCAAGGGCAATGCGAGAAGCAGAAAAAAAGGTGGCATGCGAGACATTAACGACTCCTTGTCGGGGCTTGTATTCAAGCGTGCTACTGTCTGCATTTTTGCGCGGTCTTGCTGGTTTTCTCTGTATCAGTTTGTAGCGTTTATCCCCGACCGTTTACCGATCGCTGGTCTATGTTTTTGACTCGTTCAGCGGTCAACGGAGTGACAGCTTATGCACAACACCCTCCAACAGGTCTTTGGTTATCCACAGTTTCGTTTGGGCCAGGAAGCCGCGATCAGCGCGGTGCTGGCCGGTCGTTCGGCCGCGGCAATTTTTCCCACCGGTTCCGGCAAGTCTTTGTGTTATCAGCTGTCGGCGGTGCTGTTGCCGCACCTGACGCTGGTGGTGTCGCCGCTGTTGGCGCTGATGCAGGACCAGTTGGGTTTCCTGCAGCGCCATGGCATTTCTGCTGGCAGTATCGATTCGGCGCAGAGCCGTGAAGACGCCAATGAGGTGATGGCCCGTGCGCGTTCGGGTGAGCTGAAAATCCTGATGATTTCCGTGGAGCGCTTGAAGAACGAGCGCTTCCGTAACTTCCTGCAAAGCGTGCAGATCTCGTTGCTAGTGGTCGACGAGGCGCACTGTATTTCCGAGTGGGGCCACAACTTCCGCCCCGACTATTTGAAGCTGCCGGACTATCAGCGCCAGTTCAATATCCCACAAGCGTTGTTGCTGACGGCTACAGCCACGCCCAAGGTGATTGCCGACATGCAGGCCAAGTTCGCCATTGCGTCGGATGATGTGATCACTACGGGCTTCTACCGACCCAATCTCAACTTGCTGGTAGAGCCGGTGAGTGGCCACGACAAGCGTCGGCGCTTGGTCGAGTGGATGAGCGAAAGGGCCAATCAGCCGAGCATCGTCTACGTCACCCTGCAAAAAACCGCCGAGCAGATTGCCGAACACCTGACCCGCAATGGCATCCAGGCCGAGGCGTATCACGCCGGGTTGCCCCACGATAAACGCGAGGGTATCCAACAGCGCTTCATGGGCGGGCGCTCCAATTGCATCGTTGCCACCATCGCGTTCGGCATGGGCATCGACAAGAGTGACATCCGCAACGTGGTGCACTTCGACCTGCCCAAGTCCATCGAGAACTACAGCCAGGAAATCGGCCGCGCCGGGCGTGACGGGCAGCCGTCCGATTGCCTGGTGCTGGCCAACCGTGACAGCCTCAATGTGTTGGAAAACTTTGTGTATGGCGATACGCCGGAGCAGCAGGGCATTCGCCGTGTGCTGGAGGAGTTGCAAGCGGCGCGAAGCGAGGGCCAGTGGGAGTTCCTGCTGAGGTCGCTGTCGGACCACAGCAACATCCGCGAGCTGCCGCTGAAGACGCTACTGGTGCAGTTGGAACTCAAAGGCGTGATCGCACCGCGCTATGCGTTTTACGCTGAATACCGCTTTAAGTACCTGATCGAACCCGAGGCGTTGCTGGCGCGGTTTTCCGGCGAGCGGCAGCAGTTTGTCGCGGCGATCATCCAGGTGTGTAAACGCGCCAAAACCTGGGCGACGGTGGATTTCGACGCGCTGTACCAACAGCACAATGCCGAGCGCAGCCGAGTGGTGAAGGCGCTGGATTACTTCCAGGAACAGGGCCTGATCGAGCTGGAAAGCAAGCAGATGACCGAGGTCTACAGCCTGCTCGATACCGACTTTGATCCACGGGTGTTGAGCGCCGAGTTATACACAGGCTTCAAGCAACATGAGGTCACGGAAGTGGCGCGGATCCACGCCATGCTCGAGCTTTTTGCTACCGAGCATTGCCTGGGGCAGCGTCTGGCCAAGTACTTTGGCGATGAAAATGCCCCTCAACGCTGCGGGCATTGTTCGGTATGCCACGGCCATGTCGCACATTTGCCGCCGCCGCCGAGTTTGCCGCCGCTTGTGGATAAAAACTTCATGGGGCTGTGCGGTGATTTTATCCACAGGCATCATGAGCACACGATGGACCTGCCAGGAGCGGAACGGCTGGCGCGGTTTCTTGGCGGTATCAGCGTGCCGCTGTTTACCAAGCTGAAGGCGCGGGCCATACCGGGGTTTGCTGCGCTGGAGGATTACCCTTACGCCGAGGTGCGTGAGTGGGCGCAAGCTCACCTGAATGACTTGTAAACCCACTTTCCAGAGAACCGCTCATGCCTGACTCAATGCCGCAACGCGCTGACTACCGTCACTTCCAGCCGATCATCACGCGTTGGCACGACAACGATGTGTATGGCCATGTGAACAACGTCACCTACTACAGCTTTTTCGACACGGCGGTGAATACCTACCTGATTGAAGAAGGTGGGCTGGATATTCATGACGGTGAGGTGGTGGGGTTTGTGGTGAGTTCGGCGTGCGATTATTTCGCCTCGATCGCGTTTCCGGATCGCCTCGACATCGGCTTGCGCGTGGGCAAGCTCGGCAACAGCTCGGTGCAATATGAGTTGGCGGTGTTCAAGGCCGGCGAGGATGAAGCCTGTGCGGCGGGGCGGTTTGTGCATGTGTTTGTGGACAGGGCGTCGAACCAGCCGGTGGCGATTGCGGGGAAGCTGCGCGAGGCGTTGGAGCGGTTGGTGGTTTGACCTGGCCCTGGCAAGCACCCTGACCCTAATGTGGGAGCGGGCTTGCTCGCGAAAGCGGTGTGTCAGCCAGCAAATTAGTTGACTGACAG